>JALEGL010000012.1 GCA_022763185.1 bacterium
ATAACCACCTTTGAATTACATGTATGTTGAATCGGACCATTCTTGGAGCAGGGCGTACCACAGGGATTTTACCTTGATAGACCCAGTTACGAATGGTACCTTTGCTGCATTTAAGCAACAAAGCCAATTCATCTACAGTCAACAAATCATCTATTCTCTTGTCAATGAACACAGAAGCATCCTGCCTCTTATGTCCTTGTATATCATACTCTGAATGATCTTTTAATGTTTCTTTTTGATTTAAATGTGAACCCGCCAAGATGCTTGGATTCAAGCTTGCACCTCAGAGTTTGATGAAACATTTGCTACTACAGGTTTCATACTACTTGATGATTTAGATTCTGATAAAACCACATTTTGTTGAGCATATTTTATCTTTTTCTGCATCATTTTTAACATGGCTTCAGGATCAAGAGATTCATCCATATCATTTAAGATAGACTTAAAGTAATCAACCTTCTGAAAATGATCAGAAATAATTCTACTTTTTTCTCTCTTAAATGAATTGTCATAGAATCTTTGTATGATCCATGAGGTCAATTTAGATGCATTTATTTTAATGTAATCATTATTATTCTTTAAATGATCTAACATTAATTCTACTGTTTTATTGGCTTGTTCATCTATATTTAAACGAACATTTTTCATTTTTTGTTTCATGTTTTTATTTCCTTTTAGTTTATTGTATAAGTTTGTTCATATTAGGAACTGACCTAACTTCTCTTGATTTTTAGCGTTTAAAAAACAAGTTAATTCAGTACCTTAAAGTTTTCACCCTAGCTACGCTCTACAAACATGGTCTCTAGTTTGTTTCTAACACTAGGTCTCTAGTAAAATTGACTTAATCAATCATAATTGTTTCTCCTTTCTGATTGGTAAATGTCACAGAACCAGAGTGGTTTATGACATCGTTGGTTTTACAAAAGTAAAAACGGTATTGTTCATCTTGGACAATACTTTGTTCAGCTTGAGTCAGGTTTTTGTAAATTTGTGGATCAGAATAAATGTATAAGACAATATTGTATTCAGCTGCTGCATAATACTGGGCAGCTTTGCTGGCATAACGTTTTTCCTTTTTGTTGATTGATTCGTACTCAATTGGAAAAACAAAGTCGCTATTCTGATTAAGGGTTACCGTCATAAGAGCATCACTTCTTATGTGGTAAGACAGGTTTACATAAGACATTGCATCTGATTTTTTATTCTGTAAAACGATGTTTTCAGTTTTATAATCGGTGACCGTTTTAAGTTGAGTTAAGCTATGCTTTATATCAACTAAGGTAATGTCATGCGTTTTTGAGTCACTCTGTATTTGAGTATAGGTATAATCAAATACATCGTTTTTTATGATACGCTGAAACGTCTCCTCAGTAATAGAATAAGTGTGACGGGTCCTGCTGCCAAACAAGGCAAAACCTCGTTTAATCCAGCCACCATTGTTGAGCTTGTCAAGCCTTTTACAAACGACACTTTTGGCTTTGTATCCAAAAACATCACGATTGATTTGCTGGACGGTTGCGACTCTATTTTCATAAAGATATTGAAAGATGGCAATATCTCTGGGTGTAACAATTTTATTGGCTTTAGCTATGGTCATTTTTTTCTCCTTCCTTCGATTTTTTATAGCCGCCATTGGCCTTTGAATGGACTACTTTTCTTGTAGACATATTTTCTTGTTGGTTTTTCCTATTGCCAAGTTCAAACTCGCCTTTGATTTGTTTAAGGCGATAATCAAACTCTTGTTCAGAGATAAATGGTGCCTGCAGCTCCAACTCTTTAGGACCACATTTCCAAATACCTCTCCCTGGAATGTTAGGGAGTTTATTAGCAGCATTGGTTCCAAGGACATTGCTAGACCCATGAAAGGTTTGCATTCTAAAGATCATGCGACCTTCAACGTTGTCTTGGATATGTGTATCAATGGTTTCTTTGGTTACTTTTTGAGTTGCCATAACCAAATGAATACCCGCAGCACGACCTAGCTTGGCTATTTCATTGACAAGATGCCGGGTAGAATCCGTTTGTGCTTTAACAGCGGCAGGGGCACTTTGCGGCTTAGCAAATAAGACACTGGCTTCATCAATACCGACAACAATGCGATCAAGTTCATCCCGTTCTGGAACGATAAACTTCTTACCGATTTTGGCAATGAGGTTAAAACGTGATTGCATTTCATCGTGTATTTTTTTGATGAGCTTACTGGCTTCTTGATTGTTTTTGGCAATGTGAACATTGGGCAAAATACCAAAGTCACTCATTTCAACACCATTTTTTAAATCGATTAAGTGGAGCTGAATGTTCTTTGAACTTTCCAACAAACCAAGCAAGGCTTGCCTAAAGAACATGGATTTACCACCACCAGTGGTTCCTGCTATGAGCATATGAGGAAGCTTAGTTATGTCCTGAGTAAAACTCCCTTCACGACATGCTCCCAATTTAAATGTATACTCAGAAGGTAAGATGATGTCTGAATAATTACACTTTTGCGGCATAGGCTTCTTGGATAAGTAGATATCTACATAGCCATGCTTATGACTTTGCTGTATATCTTCTACGGCTACTTGCATGGCAGAAGCAAGCTGATCTTTTTTGCTTTCAAAGTCATTTAAGCTTAAGCCTGGAGCAAAGACATGCATCTTCGATTGCATGGAGTTGAGCTTGTGATAGCTTTTGACTTGTGCTTTAGCTCCTGAGCCATTCTTTAGGCTGAGTCTATCGAGCTTATTTTGAATGCTTTTTTGCTGCAGGACAAAGTGCCCACCAATGAAGAACAACATGATAACCATGTACACACTGAGCAGACCTAAATAGTAATAGATCCTGTGTGAATCAAAGATCATGTAGGCCCATGGATCTATAAACTTGCCTATAAACCCAGTCCAAGCAGTAAAGGTTAATAAATGTTGCTTACTCCCAGATAAAAAGTGAGCTAAACCAATACCTAAGGCTATAAAGGCATACGTTAGTATGTGATTGGCTGGAAAGTTTTTGATTCCTCTCCAGATTCCAGTAAAAATAATGTTGATGATGGTGCCTATGAAGATTAAAATCTCTCCCATAGAGTCAAAATCGTTTTTGTGTTTTTCCATAATGCTTCTCCTATCTTTTGGGTAAAAGCTCAATCCAAAGGACGGTGTCTTGTGGGACAATGACGTACTCTTTGTTTTGAGCAAATTCGTTTAAGTTTCTTTGGGTTTCAAGTTCAGCCATGCGATACACACTTTGCAGTGCTGCATTACCTAAGCTTGCTTTGATGGTGGCTTCACCAAATTGATTTAAGGCTTCACGCTGGGTTAAGACGTCGCTGGTGGTACCCACCATGGTAGTTCCAAGGGTGGATAAAAGACGTTTGCCATGTTGTCTTTTGCGTTTGCCTGCAATGCCCAGCTGCTTGTTTTTTAAATTAAGTGCCCGTATATTGACTTGATGAATACTGCCATCAGGTTTAATGGCTTTATCCATTTTAAGGTAGACCTGACTTCCAGAACCTGGATAAGAGAAACTGCCTAAGACAATGGTGCCTTGAGGGAAGTACTCTTTTTCCTTGTAGTGGATGCCAGAAGTCAAAAGCACTTCTACAGCTGAAGGCATTCTTGTATCAATTTGATGCATGAGTGTACCTTGCATACGGATACCTCTGGGTGGTATTTTATGGTGATTGGTGTTTTGAATCACCATGGGACCACCATAGTCATACAAACGCCTGCGCTTTGCTGGCTTTCTTTTACTTCGCCTTGGTCTTTGTCTAACAGGTTTAGGTGAAATCCCCATTATATTTTCTTCAGAAACAACCGCTGCAACTGTATCTTCTGGAACAGATTCAATCAGCATGACATTGCTTTGACGAATCACTTTGTTTTTGGACTTTCTAAAGTAGATAGAGACCAAAGACACCACAAGCATCAATGAGCATAATCCAATGCCAAAATTTCTGACATGGATCACCGTCTTTGCGCCATCTTCTTTGGTTAACCAAGCCTTGAACCCTTTTTTACTAACAGTACTACTGTTCATAAAAACCTCCCTGGAATGATGATGGATGTGTTTAAATGTTTGTATTGAATGACAAGCGTAAAGCTTTTCCTGTCTTTAAGCTTTAGCCTTAATCGACCAGAAACTACCTGATGTTTGCTCAAGCGTTCTTTGTTGATATCTAGTTTATGCTTAACTTTAAAGACACGGTTAAAGAGTCTAAACCTAGCTTTAATATGCTTAGACTTAAGCTTTTTGCTTTTTAGGTTTTTGACTTTAAAGTTGATTCTGTGGACCTTTGAGTTGGGATCAAAGGCGATAGAATCAATTTTAAAGATCAAACGTTTGCCTAAATACAGATGCCGATTAAACTTTTTGGTGTGTGCTTTACGTGTTTTTTTAGACTTGGATGCATTGATATAAACCAAGTCATCAAAGTTTAGCCCGTCACGTTCAACCCTTAAAATAAAGCTTAAGGTACCCGTATCATTGTACACAAAGAGATTGCTCTTGCCTTCATTCTTGGGGCGAATGATCAAGTCATTACCCAGAAACTGCGTCTCAAAATGTGCTGGATTGCCCAGAACAATATGAGATGGCGCTTGAGTAAAGCGCAAGATGGTCGCTTTGCCTACTTTAAGATAAATAGGTTTTAGCGTATGCTGAGAAGCCTGCAGATGTCGTATGACATCTGCTTGACTGTTTGTTATGTTAATTAAAAATAGACCCGCCAATAGATAGCGAATCAATTCTCAAACTCGATTAATGAATTAACATACAAACCCATGGGATTAAAAGACGTTTTACGGCCTTTAATAATCCCAAGCTTAATTTGAACTGGGACAATGATGGGGATATCATTGATACGTAAGATCCGATCAAAGATGGCAAAAGAATCAGTATTGGTTAAAATCGGTTTGATTCTTGTGACATACTGCTCAATGGATTCGCCCGGTTTGTTCTTGGCCTTTTTGTTTCCTAAAAGATCTGAAAGACCTTTTAAAAAAGTCTTGGTGGCATAGGGCTTAAGCGCATAGGTGATCTTTTTTGGATCAAACTCTTTCCAAGTGTAGCGCTGTTCAACAAACTTCTCAATAAAGTCTTTGACGTCTTCATTGGTCAGCTTCATACTTGAGAGTTCTTTGACTTTTTTATCTGCGCGATCATACGCCAAAAAAGGTTTGTTGATCTGCATGTAAAGAAGTCCAGACAATGCAATTGTAATAACAATCAGTCCTATGCTTAAAAACTTAAACAGCTCTAAGCTTTTTACTGTGCTTGTCCATTGCTTGACGGCTGGATCAATGTAAGAAGAGGATTTGTCTTCTTTATAATCCAGATTTTCAATTTTTGTTTCATCTTTGATGAAGTGTTCTTCATCATGATGGTTTATAAGGTCATCGCGAAGTCTGATATCAGACTTTGTCGTGACTTGATCGGAGTCAAAAGAAGATGTTTCTTTTGTGACTCCTTGGTTAAGATTATTGATACCCGCCGTTTGTTTTGTATTGTTCATGGTGGTTTCCTTAGTGTTACTTCTCCTGTTGTTTATTGTTAAAACTACGATTAGCCCTATGCTGACCGTAGTGTTTTTGCTGAGCTTTTGGCTCATCAAACTTTGTGTTATCTTCATTGGAAGACATAAAGCTTTGTTTAAACTTATGTCCGGCACTGATGACGGGCATGGCTGATACGCCAGTTGCTACTGATTGCAATCCACTGCTGATCAGTGAGTTGGTAGCAATGGGTACAAAAATCATGCTGAAGCCAATACATAAGTTAACTAAAGCTGTGGTAAAAAAGTTATCCCAACTTTGTACTTCTGGACTGACAGCAAACTTTAACAGCATGACTCCTAGAATGCTCCATAGCACTTTCCAAATGGTTACCTGAATCAAACCTTTAAACAGACTTGCTGTTATGAACGATGTGTAGCGTGACACATACATCAGAATCATCAAAGGTGACACCACATACAATATGCTCCAGACAAATTGGATGAGAATGTTGGTAATGAAGATGCCAATATAGGCTATGAGATAAGACACCAAGTTAATCACAAAGATTAGAGCTTCTCTAAACTGTAACCACTTAGGGGACGTTTCTTCATAGTTCTTTTGAATCTCATCCAATAGATCAGTCAATTGTCCAATGCCATTGATGTGCTCAGTTAAGCCATCACCCACCATAGCAATGATCCCCATGATCTGTTCAAAAGACAGCAGTATGATAATTGATATCACGGTTCTTTTAAGGATATTCATTGGATTGGGGGTATGCTCATCCACATTTAAGAATTCTAGAATGATCAAAAACAGCACAAAAGGAACCAGCATCATCCAATAAGCGGACACCAAATGACCTCTAATTTCACCACAGACCTCTGGTAAAAAGCCAAACATTACTCAAACTCCGGCAGTTTAAAGCCATCACTGAACATGGATTTAGACTTTTTAAGATCGTCGCCTACAGTGTTAAAGTGATTGACTGAGTCTTTGCTGTACTTGTTATCCAAAGCCAGCTTCTCACTTTGCAGTTTAAGCATCTGACCATTGACTTTAAGCAATTGATTTAAGGTATGCAGAATTTGGGCATTGGTTTGAGCATTAGCACGCAAAGCACCTTTAGGGCTCAAAGCATTGGCAGATTCTGTAATCTTGATGGCATTGTCTTCTTGCTCTTTGGCGTACTTAGAGATGTTCACGTTCATCTTTAAGCTCTCAGCAATGCTTTTATCATGCAGTTCTTGAATTGCAGACTCAGCACTGTCTGGGATATCTCCATACAGTTCTTTGATCGTGCTTAGAGCAATGCCCATACTTTGCAGTTCTTTTAAAACTGCTTCATCTTCAATAGGTAAAGCGCTTTGAATATGATTAAGTCTATCCAAACCACTGTTGACCTGCTCAAGAATATGTCTTTGTGCTCTGCCTTCACGCAAGACACTGCGTAGTTGATTGTAACGTTTTTTACTTTCAACTACGATCTTTATAAGATGTGGAATAGCCGCAGCACTACCAAATATGGCATAAGCATTGGTGCTTATGCATATGATTAAAATAAACCCGCCAAGTTTAAGTGATCTCACTTTTTCTCCTTTTGGTTATTATTAAAGTCTTCAGAAACAATATGCTCTAAAACTTCGAGCAATGTTTTCTCTGGAAACTGTTGTTGAACAGTATGAATGATTTGTTTATCTTTGGGATCAGTGGTGCAGATCCAATAGGCCAGTTGGTCAGAAGACAATCGCAATACAGATCTTCCAGTATCTTGCATATAAAACAGTTCACTGAATTTCCCTTTTTGCATGGTCAAAAACTTTACAGCATCTACCTCAGTACTACTGAGCTGCAGCTTATCTTTAAAGTCTTCCCAGTCAATGCCTCTTTGTTTTAGGATAAAGGTAGATGTTGTGTTAGGGAAAATAGAATTGGCCATGGCGGTATTGCTTAGAAAGTCTTTGTAGTTTTGACTGATGGCCCAAATGCCGGCGTTGAACTTTCTAAAGGTCCTGTATGCTTCTAAAGTAAAAGCCAAACCACTGGGTGTTTCAAACAATTTCCAAGCTTCATCTATAATCAATAAGTACGGCCTATCCAGCTCACGTGATGCTTCAGATTGAATGAAGTCAGTAAACAGCAGTAAGAATACATTTTGCAGATCTTCATAAGCATCCAAGCCCTTAATCTCAATGGTGACTAAGTCTTTATCAATGTTGACATTGCTTTGACCATCCAGCATTTTCCCGTACATAGTATCCCCGGTCCAAGTGTATAAAATCTGGGCATAGGCATGCATGTTTGGGTTTTCACTGTTAGTTAACTGTTCTTTAAAATCTGATAGTGTTGGTGTTTGATCAACACCAATGTCATCATAAGTTTTAAAAATCAGTTCTTCTAACTGTGCTTTATCTCTTTTGGGTAAGATATGTTGATGTTTATCGACTAAGATATTTTCCAAAACAGCTAGGATCAGCTTGATCTTGTTGGCACTGGGAACTGTTTGACCTTTGGGTAGATCAAACATATTCAGACAAATATCTGAATCAGTGGTTAGGTTGATAAACTCACCACCCAAGACTTCAATCAGTTTTTGTGAAGAGGCACCATTATCTATCCAAATGATCTTTGGCGTTGGCTTTTGTCCATAGAACTGAAGCATTAGTTGTGAGATAGTAAAGCTTTTACCAGATCCTGAACCGCCAAAAACCAAGCCATTCCAGTTGGGTAAGCTTGAGTCAAATGGATTAAGACTAAAGGGTATGTTGTCTTGATTGCTTAATAAACATACGGGTTCGTTATTGCCTTGCCATGCGCTAAACACAGGGAACATATGTGCAGCATTGCTGCTTTTTACTTTCTTGCTTCTAAAAGTATTGCAGACACCAGGTATGTTAACCATAAACGCATCAAGTCCAGCATAGGTTTCAATCACCCCTTGCGCTTGATTCATATGGGTAAATGCTTTTAAAACTTCATCACATTTTAAATCAAGATCTTGATCGGTGTATCCCCAGACAATCACGTTCATAGAACAATTCACTAACTTTTCTGTACCTTCTAATAAATCTTTGGATAAAGACTCAATCTGATTGAGTTTGTTTTCAGACTCTAAGTCTCTAACACCATTAGAACCGTTGGCCATAGAATGGGCTAAACGCCTATGCACTGCCATCTTTTCCATTTCTTTTTTCTGTGTGGGTATTTCAATGGTATGAGAGATCCAGCAGTGAAAGGGCAGTTTTAAAATACTCTGCACCATCGAAGCAGTACTCACACCTTCAGGTAAAGTGTGTAGACTAATGGTTCTAAACTTGAGTCTACCTAGTTCGATATTTTCTTTGCTGACATGCAGATCGGTAAGGGTTAACTGAGAGACAAAGTCACCCGCTGCATTGTATTGAGCTCTTTGTACTTTATCTAACCTGTCTAAATTTAAATGCTCATAAAGCAGGTCAAACCATTCATTGATTTTAAGTTTGATCGGCTTAAAATTACAATGCTGCAGTGAAGACTCTATCTGCTTGACGTGCCGTTCAAAAGCATAATAGTGTTGATCAAAGTCCGCTTGAGAGAGTTGTATAAACTTCTTAGTGCTTTGTAAGACATTGCCTTTTGAAAGTTTATGCGCTTGTGACCGAACAAAAACATAAAGCTCTGGTTGAAAGAACAGTTTGTCTGTGTTCTTTTTATTTAAAAAGTTAAAGCGATGCTGAGCGATACTTTTATAGCTACTATTACTTTCACTTGATAGAGCTTTATGCTTATTGATGATTGGATCAACATTGGAGGTTAGCCTGTAGAAAAACTGCAGACTCAACCCTTCATGTGCACTATTAATCATGTTTTTTATGTGTAACAGTGTATTGTTGATACTCTCTGGAGTAGATAAATTAATATCGATACCCTGGAGTTGAAAAGCCTTCCCTAATGAGCCGTCTTCATAGACCATACAGTTTCTAAATGGACGCCAAAAGGGCAGTTGATCGCTTAAGCTTTGATACGCTGGAAGCTGCCGCTTATCAGCAGCCTCCATGTTTGTTTTATTTTGTAATAACATGTTTGTTCCTTTGGTGAATGTGTTTAGATTGTTGAGCAGCACTAAAAAACCCTGATTGGCTTTGATAGCGCAGATAATGCTTTAAAAAGTCATCAGGTTTATTGCGCTTGCCAAGAATCAGCAACAAGGCTAAAACAGCAGGCACAATAAACACCATGATGAGATTTAAAGGTGTTTGCCCAAAAATAAGATTGTTGATTGAGGCAATCAATAGAACCAAGAGGAGATCTTGGGCATTAAAGCCCAAGATCTTAAATTGGCTATCAAGATGCCGATGAATCTCGCTTTGTTCAAGATACGACATCACAATTACCCCGCAGCACTCTGAATGAATGCTATGATTTGTGGAGCCATGAAACCAATGGCACTGCATGCTAAAACAGCATAGATTTTACCTTTTGCTTCACCACTCCCTGTGACAGATAAGAGCACAGCATAAATCAATCCCAATACACTCATTAGGGGTAAAACCACGCTAATGAGCTGATTGGTGAGATTGTTCATTCTGCTTTCAAATCCACCAAAGGCCCAGGCTATCTCTGGGATAGCCATAGAAAAAATTAATATAAACCCGCCAAGTACTACACGACTCACTTTACCTTTCTTAGGACTAGGTCATGTTTGTACGGTGGGATTTCTATCTTGATGCTACCAGTAGTAGTCTCATAACCTTCACCCAAAGTTTTACGTGATTTGGTTTCATTGTCATCAATGGTCTCCAAGCGATACTTGGTATCAGCACTATGAAACTCCACAGCTCTGACGTAGTATCTGCGAGAAGGGGAGAACACATCAATTTTTAGTCTGTATTCATCATAGCCTTCTTCATGAAAGCCTACACCTGCTGGATATTTTCTATCCTGATCACGCCACTCTAGTTGAAACACACGAGACTTGTCTCGCTGATTTTTATTGTTGTTATAATTATTCATTTGTTATTTTCCTTTTTGTTAAATTTTAAAAATTGCTTTGTTTTTCTTACAAAGTTTAAATTGTTAATAAACCCGCCTTCAAGCCCAAGGGCTTAGGTCTGTTAAACCTTTTGTGATAGACACGCCTTAAGCTAGCCAATGCTTGCTTATACAGAGCCTCAATCTTTTTCACTGAGATGCCGCTTGTTGAAGCAATCTCTTGTAAAGAATGTCCTCTGTAAAAATGAAGATGTGCTACCAAGAACTCAGACATCGGAAGATAGTGCATTTGCTGTGCAACAAATCTTCTTTCATGTTCACTGAATTCATCTTCAATAATCTCTAACCCGCCAATGTCTGTGTTAAGCACGACCAGGGATTAGGTTGAAATTTATAAAAACCCGCCAGTTGATGTTACTAATCATATTTTTCTCCTTTTTTATTTTACTTAAACCACCATGGTCTAAGTGACATGCAAATCTACAAAGCAGGATGCGTGCCAACTTTTAAAAAAGGATAAAAATAAAAAAAGCGTAGGATTTTGAGTCAACATTGACCGAAAAAAAATCGGTCGAGTTTGGAAGTCGAACGGTTTTTACAAAGATGAAAAAATAACAGCAAAATATAATGCGACGCGGCTGAGGCATTGATGTGACTTTGTCTTAGGCAACAGTGTCTCATTATGGTTATTTTTATATGTTTAAAGTCTGTTTTACTTTTTTAATATAGTTTTTAGATTTTTGTTCATTCATTTTGCTCTGGTTAAGAAGCTTCCATTTGATTGAAGGGTGCTCTTTGATTTTTGGAAAAGCATATAATTCCCAATTAGGTTGATTTTGAACAAAACTTAATAAGAATTGTTTGTCTTGATCTTTTAGAATATTTTTAATTAAGGCAAAAAACTTTTTTCTTATGGATAGCAATTTATTGAGAGATACTTCGGTATTAGACATGCCAAGAAAGTTTTGGAGATATGCTTGCTCAATTTCAACTTCATTAGGCTCTAAAAGCTCATGTATAGGTCTATTCGATGACAGTAGGTGATAAATAAAGCTGTTTTTTATTTCTTCAGTAATTCCTTCGTTGTTTAATAAGATCATAATATCAAAAAGATCTCTTGGGTGTTGTCTATCTAGGGCAGCACAAAGCTTTCCGCCATATATGTCAGCTATATCAAGACATTGAATCGTGTTTTCAAGTTTGAATTGTTGTTTAGCATCTATGCATAATTCTTTTTGGCTAACTTTGTATACTGATCCCCTTAAAATATAATTGGGTTCAATTTTGATGAATATGTTTTGGTCATAGACGGTTAGTTTAGTTTCTTTGTTTTGATGTGTTGGAGTTGAGAGAGTGACTTTTAATTTTTGATATTTTTCTATATCAGTCTTGATGGTATCTAGAGCTTTATGGATCTTAGTATAAGTTTCTTTTCTATCTACTACGGGTAAAAAACAAAGATCAATATCAACAGAAAATCTAGGCATGTTTCTGTAGTATAGATTAATTGCTGTTCCACCTTTTAAAGCAAAGAATGAGTGCTTAAAAACATAAGGAATGACCTTAAGCAACAATTCAACTTGTTGTTGATATGGATTATTATTCAAAATGGATTTTCCGGATATTGTTTAGGTACTGTAATATTATACTTCTTATCAAGCATACCATTTTTTACAATTACATAACGACTAGTGCCTAGATGTATTTTTTTTAAATTGAGCTTTTTATAGTAGGGATGGTTCAGCTGTTCAGAAAGGTATAGAAAGGTTCGTTTTACTTTTATTGAAGAACAGTTTTCCAGTAATTTTTGTAATACGTCTGGTCTTAATGAATGAAGCATTTCAAGATAATGTGTAACGTCTTCAAATGAATACCTTAAATCGCTTGCATATATATACTCTAATATTGCTTGTTCTCTTGATGCTATGATTAGATCAAAACCTGAATTTTGAGTTTTAAGCTCAAGCTTTTGACTTTTCAGTAAATTTGATTGAGTCCAAAAAAAGTTACAATTAAAATTCAATTTTTTGAACCACGTGGGGATAGTTTCTTTTGAGTATGTCCAAACAAACACACTTGGTTTTTTACCTAATACGCCATAATGAATTACTGAATTAAGTTCTAATGCTGATTTTGAGGCTACATGTATTTTTTTATTTAGTTCATGTTGAAGGAGACGTATACCAGCTTCCCAGTTTAATTTATCATTTGGCCTTTTATAGACTCCTGGTCCTATTTTATCAAAATAGCCTGAGGTATAGTATTTGTGAACCAATTGTTGACTGATACCGTGTTGTTTAAACCATTTCATAGAGTGGATATCTTCAGGGAGCCATTCTTGCAATATTTTAGTTAATTTTGTCATCTTATTCAACAACCTATAGTTGTGATATTAACATAAAAGTATAACTAAAGTCAAGTTAAATATAGCATATAATTTAACAACTATTAGTTGTGAAATGTATAGTTGTTTGTAACAATAGTGCATTATTTTAGCTATTAAAAGCGAATATTTAAGCTTTCTCTTTTATCTGATTTTGAATTTTTTCAAGCGCTTTAAAAATGATGTTAAGTCTCAAAGAAGATTTTTCAAGTCTATCTGTGATTTTTAAGAAAGCTCTTAACTCATCATCTGAGGCACATAGAGTTTCAAGGACATCATAGATATAGGCAATCTCTATACGAAGAGATACAGTTTCATCTAAGGCTTGTTGTAAAAAGTAGCGCTGATACTTTTTATTATCTAGTTCATTGTGTAGATGAATAATGTGAGTGTTCTTTTTATTCATAGCAGTAATTTAATTACTCTGAAACCAGACTATCAAAACTAGAAGTTTCTTTTGTAAAAGCTGCATGCTTGGCTTTGTGTTTGCTCATGTCTATACCCAAAAGCGAATAAATGGATCTAATGACTGCTGAATAGTTTTGAGAAAATAAAGCAGCTTCGTTTTTATTTAAATTGGGCTTATAAAACATAACAAAGTGAAAACGGTCCTGGTTTAGAATGACTTTAACCAAACCGTTGGTTTTTGAATGATTAAGGTAACTTTCACTGTTTTGATTGTTTTCTAAATCTTCTTGAAACTGTTTTGAATCTATAATTTCTCTAAAGTCGAAGTTTGCATTGATAATGTATTGTTTTACTCTTGGTAATTTGCCTTTGGCCATAGCGGTTAAGATATGTTCAGCAAGCATAATGCATTGTCCATCGGGGTGATTGTTTAAGAAGTTAAGGGCAGCATCCAAATCCTTTTTATAGATTCTACTTTTTTGTTTCATAGATAAGCCTCATTTAAGGGGTTTTAACACTATAAGTAATAGTTTAATATAATTATAACACAAATAGAGCTACTATAAATAAAAAATAGCACTTATATAGCTATTTATTATGTTGAAAAAGCCTGTTAATTTAACTTTTAACAACTTAGACAGGTTTTAAATGAAGAAAAACAATATTGATCAACAAGCCAAAGCTTTATTAGAAGAAATCATGGCTCAGTGTAAACAAGAGCGTAAAAAGCACTCTCAAATTAAAAGCAAAGATGTTGCTAAAAAGCTAGGTATGACAGCAAACTATGTCAGTTCAATAGAGAGTTTGAGATCTACACCTGCATTGTTAACGTTCTTAAAATATCTGATCATCAATGACTTTGACCTTTTGCCCTTAAAAAACCTGAGAATACGGCAAAAGTATGGTTCAAAAACACAGTTAAAGTCTGAAACTATGGATATCATGAGTAAGTTTGATGAAAGTCAAATGGCTTACATCTTTGAAATTGCTAAAGCCTTAAAAGACATAGGCTGAGTTTAGTTTAAAATAATTCAAAAATTCAGTATTATAACTTCTGAAAATAGAGTTTTATTTAAACTAAACCCAGTAAAAAGTTAAAGAGTTGAGAATAAGTGTCAAGTAACGCAAAGCACAATATGCCGCTTGCGGATAGTATGTAAAATATGGTAATGACACATCAAATGGTACATGCTTACATAGAAAATAACTTTAAAATTTTAGCGCAATTTGCGGTTTTAGCACTATTGATAATCCTTTTTCAATCATGTGGTCTAGGCCAAGATATTTTAAGTCAAACTGAATTTGTAGAAGATAGGGATGTTGCTTTAGAAATCATCAGTGGAAATGGACAAGTAGGTGTAATCAATCAAGCCTTGGCTTTTCCATTGGTTGTTAGAGCTATTGACGATGAAGCATTGCCCTCTGAAAATGAAAGAATTGAATTTACTGTTATCATGGGCAGTGCAAGTGTTACTTCAGTTTCCTATACTGATGCTAACGGTTTAGCAGAAGCAACTGTAAGTCTTGGGCCCAATACTGAGCAGGTTCAAATTAAAGCCTATTGGCCAAGAGGTGAAAGAGAAGCGATTTTTGATATAACAGCCAGTATTGCTATTTTACAAGTTGAGTCTGGACCTGGTTATAACGGCGCTCCTGACTGTGTTCGTGAAAACCAAGAATTTGGTGTTCCCTATGTTGTTGAGCTTATTGGACCCAATGATCAGCCTATAGCTAATACAGATGTGTTAGTGACCATAAGCAATGGCTCACTTGATCAATCAAGCTTTGAAAACAGTGTAACCTATACAACTGCAAGTAACGGAAAAATTACTTTTGATGTTGTTGCAGGTGCTACTGACCTTGATCAATACAAAAAAGAAGTTAGAGTAACTGCGGTTGTTCCCAGTATGTTGGATGTTCAACCAATTATTTTAGAGTTAGAAACAACACGAGATAAGTTTATCGAAGCAGTTTCTTCTGATGTTCAATATTCAGAGAGCCCTCATGATCAAACTCATGATTTTGCGTTTACTGTAAAAGTCTTAGGTGAGTGTGATGCGGTTTTAATTGATGAGCCAGTGCAGTTTGAACGTAGATGGAGTGCTCAAATTGCATCACCTTGTGACTATGATCAAACAGCCCCTTATCATCAAGATTGGTATGATCTTGGAGCAGCTGTAAGTAATAATCAAGGTTTCGCGACCTATACTAGAAACCTGGAAGTTCGCTATTGGGAAGAAAGCTTTATTTGGACCCGTCATAATGATGTTAGAGCCACGTTATTCAATACAATCAACGGCAACAGTAAACAGTTTGCAGCAAATCACTATCTTTGTCAGGACTAGACAATGGGTATTTCTGAGCAATATACAATCTTGGGCAAAGTCGCTCAAGGGGGCATGGCAGAAATATTTAAGGCTGAAAAACTTGGTTTAGACAATTGTAAAAAGACGGTTGCTATTAAGAAAATTATCAGACCTAAAGCAGATTCAGATGAATTTAAAACCATGTTTAGTGAAGAAGCCAAGATCATTAGCTTGCTCAATCACCCCAATATTGTGTCTTTTGATGAGTACTTTTTGTATGACAATGATCCTTGTATTGCTTTTGAATACATTGAAGGAATAGATTTAAATGAGCTTTTAAAAGAACATAGAAAAGTAAACAAAACACTTCCTTTGCAAGTCTATCTCCATGTTATAACTGAAATTCTTAAAGCCCTCGATTATGCTCATAAAAAACAACACAATAATGAGCCTCTGAGCATCATTCATAGAGATGTCAGTCCTCAGAATATTCTTTTGTCTTACGACGGTTTTGTTAAATTAGCAGACTTTGGTATTGCTTTAGGTGCTTTACCAAGGAATGAAACTCAGCTTGGTTTTATTAAGGGCAAAGACAATTACTTTTCTCCTGAGCAAGTAAACTTTGAAACCATAACACATAAAATAGACATTTATGCAGTTGGCGTCATGCTGCATGAGTATATTTATGGTTTTAGTCCATTTGTATTAAAAGGGATGACTCATAATGAAATTGCAAATCAAATTCGTGAATATAAGAAAGTTTCTAATGCAGATCCAATTATAGATGTACCCGATGAGTTAATAGAAATAATGAATAAGGCTATGGCTCGTAATTCTGATGATCGCTTTGAAGACGCTAAAAGCCTCAGATTAAGTTTGTTAAAGTTTTTGTCTTCAGAATGGAAAGAGGAGGGTGCAGATAAACTCAAAGACTATTTAAAAACATACAAAAAAGATGAGCAGCTTATGCCTTTTACTAAAGTACTGAATGTTGAAAGCGCGTTATCAACGATTTCAAAAAACAAAGAAACGAAGTTACAAAAAGTACTAGATGTATACGATGGAATTAATACTAGAGCCGAAAAAGTCTTAAATGCATTTATTATACTGCTTGTATTAATAATCAGTGTTCCTATTGCATATGGGCTATATCAATATAAGAACAAGCAAGTTGTTGTGAAACCGGCTGAGTTAGAAAATAAAGTGGAAAAAGAAAACTCACTGTCAGGCTTAAACTTAGTACTAGAAAACGCCGTTTTACCCTTTGAAGATGAGTTAAATAAACCTGAAATTTTAAAGAAAAAAACTTCTGTTAATTTTAATATAAATAAGAAAACAAAACCTAAGCAAAAAGCTCAATATGGCTTTTTAACTATCAATGCTCCAAATAATTCAGAAGCATATATCAATGGTGCGCCTGTAGATCTAAATAAAAAAAATATGAAATTAAAGTATGGCGAATATCTTGTTGCAATAAGATCTCCTGAAGGTTTACGCTATATTGAAAAAATAATGATTGGATCAGGTAAGGAGTATAGCGTTAATTGGAGCCCTGAATCGTGAGGCTAGCATCATTTTTTTCTGCTTTTCTATTTATGCTTATAGCGTCTGCATATAGTGCAGAGCAATCAGAATTTACAATTTTTAAAGCCAAGAGTTTTTTAGAAGAAAAAAACTATTTTAAAGCTATTAACGAATTAGAAAAGCCTTTAAATCAGATGAAAATCAATAATATAGATCAAATTGTAGAAGCTAATTTGATTATGGGTTTTTCTTATTGTGAGCTAGGTCAGTTTGACAAAATGGAGTCTTTTTTTAACTCTGCGTTAACGTATCAATATGTGGAAAATTTAGACAAGTTTGATGTTTCTAAGCAATGTAAAAGAAAGTTTAAACAAATTCAAAAATCTATTGCAAGCCCTACAAACAAACTAAACCTTAAACCGTATGAACCAAAAAAAGATATTAAACGCTACTTACCCTATGGCATCGGTCATTATAAAAGAGGAAATAAGAAAAAAGGAAAGTTCTTTGCTATTTCTGAAGGCGCTTTAACGACTATAGCAATTACCTCAGCAATATTATTTGCCAGTGAAGATACTATTGGCGGAAGACATTATAACCCTGGAAAAGCAAAGAGATACCAAACAATTTTTTGGTCTGCAGTTGGAGCTAACATAGGGCTGGTTTCTATAGATTTATTTGGTTTAAAGTAAATACGATTTTAATTATTTTTGTTATATTAATATTAAGTGAGAGTGCGCTTATAGAGAAATCATAAATCCAAACAGAGCAAAAGCTTGTCAAAAAACATGTTGGAGTTCTTAGGGGTTGATTTTAGATGTGATTACTTTTGATTAAACCTCACTAAAAAATAAACCCTCCTGTTTTGTTTTTATTCAAAACTATGTGTGAGGTGACCATAAGATAGGTTTAAAAAATTTGTATAATGAAATATTTATGCTAGTGTTTTTTTGAGTTATGATTCATAATAGTGTTGTGAGATATATTATCTGTTTTTGCTTGTTATTAGGAACCAGTATTGAGTTTCTTAACATCTCCGATCATCTTGTTTCAAATGACTCAACTTCACAAATTAAAGCTGATAGTGGATCTAAAATAGAGACTCTTAAAGAGCATCAAGATTGTACTGACTGCGGATCTTCAGACCACTGTCGTCATCATTGTAATGGATTGCACTATGTGACTTTGACAAATCAAAGTTTAAATCTTTTAGATCAGACTAAAAGTCTTTCTTATTTTAACTCAAACTTAAAAATTCAAACTCCCTTTCTTAAATGTCCTGGGCAGCCGCCAAATATATACAACCAAATTATTTAACGATCTAATTTAATCAAGCTAATAGTTATCTGTATATAAACTAACAGCAATACAGTTAAATTAACGCATTGATATACATTTACAAAATATTGTTGATATTATTGTAAATAACATCACTAGAAAGGTTTGCCGTGATGAAAATATATATTTTGGTATTAAATTTTGTTTTTGCAAGCTTAGCTTATGGAAGTGAGCTATGCCAAATAAACAACGTAAATGAATTGCTGAGTCGTATTCAGGAGGTCCACCCCTTGATATTAGAAGCTAAACTTCAAACTCAAGTAAGTCAAAAATTAACTGATGTTTCAAAACAACGCCCCAATCCAAATTTAAATGCAGAGGCACTTTTTGGAAGTCCAAATTCTCAATTTGCAGCGGACACGTTTTTTTCTCTTCAACATACGATTGAATTGGGAGGGAAACGATCAGCTCGAATCAAATCAGCTGAAGCACAAATTGAGATGACGGAATTGCAAAAAAGAGAAGCTTTAGAGGCCGTTATGATTGACTCAGTTGTAAAGCTTTACCGGCTGAAACAGATACAAGAAATATCTAAATTATATTATGAAGCCACAAATGCATTTGACCGTATTCGGGAGCGTCTAAAAAAATTACCATCTCGTTCACCTGAACAACAAATAGAAATGGATACACTTGAATTGGCATCAAGTGCGTATGGTTTTGATATTATCCAAAAAGAATCTGAAAAAATTTATATTGAAAAACATTTAGCTTTTTTTAGTGAATGTCCTTCACTTGCAATTGACAGGGTTGTTCCGGCAGAAGTTTCATTGCCAAGTGATATTTATGCGTTCAAGGACATTCATAAATCTTTAAAGGTCTTAGATGCAAAACAAAAACTTAAAATTGCACACACACGGCTTGCGCAAGAGAACTCAAAAAAAACTCCAAATATAAATTTAGGTCCTGCTGTTGGCTATGGGAAGAGCATAGGATCAGAGGCAGTTTTGTTTGGAGCGGCACTAAGTATGCCGCTCCCTCTCTTGAATAAAAATAAAGGACGTCGAGCTTTTGAAGACGCAAATGTAAAAACTGCTGAACTTTCTTGGAGAAATATAGAACGTGAAGCAGCTATGGATTTGGATATTTGGAAGGAAAAATATCAACGCTTTTATAAAGCCCTTCAAACTTACAAAGGGCGTGAAACTATGGATGAGAAACACAAGCGAATTGAGTCGTTATTTCACAGAGGTGTAGTATCTACGGCACTGGTAATTGAAGCTCATCGACAACTGATTGATTTTAGTGAGGCTCAATTGTCATTTGAACTTGGAGCAATTGAGGCATTATGGAATATATATCGACTCACTGGAAATTTAGACAAAGGAAAACTGCAATGAGAAAAACGTTTTTTAAAATACATGCGTTTTCTTGGGCGATAGCAACCCTGATTGTGTGTTTGATATTTACGGCCGTGGTTAGTGCAGAAACTGAAAAACATCAACACTCTCACGAACAAGAGGCTGAAGTAAAGGAAGCAAAAGATCATGCAAAATATGAATCTCATGATCAAGATTCAGCACATGATGAGCATGGAGAAGAAGGGCATGAAGAAGGCAATCGTAAAGTGGGTGAAGGCAAAGCCGTCGTTGAAATTCATGATGAAAAAGGATTTCGTCTTTCTACACAGGCTTATGTTGCTTTAGGTATTGATCATCAAAAAGTAAATGGTTCCTTATTTAAAATTCCGAAATCAGCTTTGGTTCAAATCAAAAATACCACTGCTGTTTACCGATACCACGATCACTTCTTCAAATTGATCCCGGTCAATATTCAAAGTGAAGAGGAAAACCACTATATAGTGACGGCGGTTATCAAGGTAGGCGAACTCATTGTTACTCAAGGGGTAGAATTGTTACGTGTGGCTGATGTTTACGCGCAGGACACCTCAGACTACAGTCACGGGCATTAGGAAGGTACAAGTATGATTAATCGAATTATAAAATTTTCAGTACAAAACAGATTATTGGTTTTTATCGCGACAGGGGCTCTTGCTGTGTTTGGAGTTAAAGCTTTTCAAGCGCTCTCTATTGACGCGGTCCCCGACATTACCAATACGCAAGTTCAAATCAATACACCGGTTGATGGGCTTATCCCCGAAGAGATCGAACGTATGATTACCTTTCCGATTGAGTATGTCATGAATGGAATGCCAGGGGTGGAAACCGTTCGGTCGATTTCTCGTTACGGTATCTCTCAAGTGACGGTGGTGTTTGATGAGGGCTTTGATATTTACCGAGCCCGTCAATTGGTTTCTGAGCGTCTTCAAACCATTGAACTTCCTGAAAATGTCATGCCACAAATGGGACCTATCAGTACGGGCTTAGGGGAAATTGTTCACTACTCTGTGGAAGCCAAGCAGCCTTCTCAAGATCCTGAAGAGCGACTACAGGAACTTATGGAGTTAAGGTCTATCCAGGAGTGGCAGATTAAACCTAGACTCTTGACTACAAAAGGTGTGACAGAAGTTAATACGATCGGAGGCTTTGAGAAACAATTTTTTGTTCAACCCAATATTCCTAAAATGACTCAATATGGAATTCACTTCGACGACATAGAGCAATCCATCTCTCAAACAAATGTAAATGTAGGGGGGAGTTACATTCAACAAACCGGTGAACAATTGTTGGTACGTGGGATCGGCCTCCTTAAAGGTATAGAAGATATTGAGAATGTGGTTGTTAAACAGCTTTCAACCTTAAAAGTTATTCGAGTTAAAGATATTGCTACTGTTAAATTAGACAAAGAGATTCGAACCGGAGCGGCTACGGTCAATGGTGAAGAGTCCATTATCGGAACCACCTTCATGCTCTTAGGAGAAAATAGTAGAACCGTATCTATTCGTGTCGTAGAACAACTGGACGAAATTAAAAAAACACTCCCAAAGTGGGTTGAAATCAATGTTCTGTATGATCGATCAACGATGGTTAACTCTACCTTAGGTACCGTAGAACATAACCTTCTTTTAGGTGCTTCGCTCGTGATCATTATTCTCATGCTTTTGGTTGGAAACCTTCGTGCAGCTTTAATCACGGCCATTGTTATTCCATTATCTCTCTTGATTACATTTATTTTAATGAAATGGCGTGGGGTTTCCGGAAACCTTATGAGTTTAGGTGCTTTAGACTTTGGAATCATTGTTGATGGTGCTGTTATTGTGGTGGAGAATTGTGTCAGACGTATACATGCAAAGGGTCAAGAATTAAAAAGAGATTTATCACGTCAAGAAGTTAAACAAGAAGTCATTGATGCTTCGATTGAAATTCGACAAGCAGCAGGATTTGGCGAAATGATTGTGATCGTTGTATTTATTCCATTACTTGTTCTTACCGGCGTAGAGGGAAAAATGTTTGTTCCGATGGCTCAGACCTTTATTATGGCCTTGGCTTCGGCATTGTTTTTGTCCTTTACGTTAGTACCGGCATTAAGTGCGACGATCATGAGCGGAAAGGTTCGTGAAAACAAAACCATTTTGATGCGAGTTACAGAAAAACTATTTCAACCTGTTTTAAAGCAGGCACTCAGGTTTAAATACTTGGTGATGTCTATAGGTATAGCTTCTATTTTTGGTGGTGTGTTTTTGTTTTCCCAGATGGGGTCAGAGTTTATTCCCAAATTAGATGAAGGGGATTTCGCAGTTCAGTTTATTAGGCCTGCTAACATCAGTACACAAAACTCGGTTGACTTACAGCGAATTTCTGAGAAGGTTATAAAGTCATTTCCAGAAGTAAAAGATGTATTTGCGCGAACTGGTGCAGCCGAAGTTGCAACTGATCCGATGGGAGTAAATATCTCTGACAGTTATGTGATGCTCAATGAAAAAAACAAATGGAGTGGGTCGATTCAAAGCAAGAAAGAACTCATTGAGGCAGTTCGGAAAAAGCTCGAATTAACAGTTCCTGGGCAGACTCTTCTTATTTCACAACCTGTAGAACTACGCTTTAATGAACTGCTTGAAGGAACTCGGGCGGAAGTGTCTGCAAAAATCTATGGTGACGATCTTGATCTCTTGATTGACTATTCAAAGGATCTTGCCAATGTCCTCAGTCAAGTTCCAGGTGTTGGTGAAGCGGAGTCAGAGTCCAGTGGTAAGGCACCCATGCTTCAGTATTCACCGAAGCAGGAAGTGTTGAGTCAATTAGGCGTCAGTGATCGTCCGGTGTTGGACGTTATTGAAACAGCTTTGGGTGGGCGAGAGATAGGTAGTATTTATGAAGGTGTAAAACGTTATCCCATTATTGCTAGACTTTCTGGAGAAGAACGTAAGGATCTTAAAACTATCCGAACTCTTCCGGTGGGTATCTCCGAAGGGTATACCGTCCCAATTGAGAAAGTGGCTACGATTGATTATGTAGAAACCTTTTCTTCTGTTTCTAGAGAAAACTCTCAACGAAGAGTCGCAGTTTTAATTAATCCTGAAACCAGAGACATTGAGGGTTTTGTCAAAAAAGCACAGAAACTTGCCGATGAACAAATTAAATTACCTGAAGGATATTTCATTGAATGGGGAGGGAGTTTTAAAAATCTACAGACTGCAAAAGAACGGTTAAAGATTCTTATTCCTTTGGCCTTGTTAGCTATTCTGATGATGATCTACTTTGCTTTTCAGAATATAGGACAAGTTTTACTCATCTTTTTCTGTGCGCCTATGTCTTTGATTGGTGGTGTGCTAGCCCTGAAGTTTATGGGAATGCCGTTTAGTATCTCAGCAGGAGTTGGTTTTATTGCCTTATCAGGGATTAGTATTCTTAATGGTGTGGTGTTGGTAACATATTTCAATACACTTCGAGCTCAAGGTCTAAGTGTCGATGAAGTGGTTCATAAGGGAACAATGGTTCGTTTGCGACCTGTGCTTATGACAGCACTTATTGATATTTTTGGATTCTTGCCAATGATGTTGTCAACAGGCTTGGGAGCTGAAGTCCAAAGGCCTTTAGCTACGGTTGTAGTGGTTGGAATGTTCTTGGTAACCATACTAACATTGGTTGTGTTACCTTGTTTATACAGTGTGTTTAGCCGGTTTATGGTACAAAGGGGGATTTAAAATATGGCACACATTCATGATTATGAAATACAATCAAAAAAGCTTTACATTGCCATTGGGATCAATATTCTTCTGACCATAGCTCAAATTGTTGGGGGACTAATATCAGGAAGTTTATCTTTACTGGCAGATGCGCTTCACAACTTTAGTGATGCTGGAGCAATTTTGGTTGCTGTAATTGCACGAAAGATAGGACAAACACCGCCCAGTCCAACCATGACCTATGGGTATCAAAGGGCTGAAACATTGGGGACACTTATCAACAGTGTCTCACTTATTCTTGTTGGTTTCTACCTCATGTACGAATCCATCTCTCGCTATACAAGTCCTCAAACAATTGATGGATGGATAGTGATTTGGGTTGCTGGAATTGCTCTTGTAATTGACATAGCAACTGCACTTCTCACGCATTCAGCGGGTGCAAAATACAATATGAATATTCGCGCGGCCTTTATTCACAATATATCAGATGCACTTGCATCGGTGGTTGTGATTATTGCAGGTATTTTGATCATTTATTATCAATGGAACATAGTCGACCTGCTTGCAACCATTGGAATTTCTCTTTATGTCATCTTTCATGGAGGTGTACTCACGAAAAAGGCCATCCTGATTTTGATGCAGGCAACACCCGATGGTATTAATATAAACGAAATTAAGGACAGGTTAGAAAAAGTTGAAGGTGTTAAAAGAGTCTTTCATATTCATGTTTGGCAATTGGATGATCACAGAATTTGTTTTGAAGGGCACATAGAATTAGATGAAGCTAGCAATGTACGGAATGTAAAAAAGACTCTAAAAGAAATACTTCGAACTCAATTTCATATTGAGCACTCGACGATTGATGCAGAGATGATATAGAAATTAATGAAGTGTCAGATTGCGGATGTGAAATAGAAATCAAAGACCAAGAGCAAAGGGGAGTGTTGTATTGGCTTTTGGGCATAAATCTTACGATGTTTTTCTTTGAAATTGGTGTTGGGTGGTTTGCTCAATCCACGGCATTGATAGCAGACGCATTAGATATGTTTGCGGATGCCATTGTTTATAGTATTGCTTTGTACGCTGTAGGTAGATCATCTCAGCATAAAACAAAAGCCGCTCTTTTTAGCGGTTATTTTCAAAGCTTGCTAGGTTTTATGGTGATTGTGGATATTGTTCGAAGAATCGCCTTTGGAAGTGAACCCGAATCTCTATTTATGATGGGGATGGGAGCTATCGCCTTAGTGGCCAATGTTGTATGCCTTCTTTTGATTAAAAAACATAAAGATGGAGAAGTTCATATGCGCGCGAGTTGGATATTTTCAGCCAATGACGTTATTGCAAACATAGGTGTGATTCTTGGCGGCATACTTGTGTGGAAACTAGGTGTACGCTGGCCTGATCTTGCTATTGGCTTAATTATTGCCACTATTATTTTGAGAGGCGCACGTCACATCATCAAAGACGCAAAAAATTCTTGATCACGTATATAAAAAAATACAATTTTAGATGTTTAAAAAACAATCAAAAAATCAATTTAAAGCTGAAAGGCTCACTTGTGAATTTAAAAACTCAAGGCAAGAGTTGGATTGATAATAAATGAGAGAATTTAAAGATATCTATTTACAGCCGCTGTTGAGGTCAAAATAAAATTGTAACTATATAATTAGTAAATGCATAAAATTGAATTGACAATATACCTGTAGGGGGTATATAATTAAAAATACGATGCCTGGTAATGTACAGAAAAAAATCAAACAAGTTAATGAGACTTGTCATCCAGATCATACAAAGGATGTGATTCGCCTAAATCGAATCGAAGGGCAACTTGGCGGCATTCGTAAAATGATAGAGGAGCAAAGGTATTGTCCAGAAATACTTATGCAAACGCGTGCAGTAAAAGCGGCAATCAAATCACTTGAGGCCTCTATTTTAGAAAAACATTTAGAACATTGCGTTCTTAAAGCATTTAGTGCTAAAAATAAGAAAGCTAGAGAAGAAAAAATTAAGGAGCTTACGGAACTTTTTCGTAAAAACACTTAGATGAAATACGGATCAACATACTTGAAGATTATGAGCTTATTTATAGCTCTGTTTTTTGTATCACCACATCTTTGCTTGTGCTCAGTTAAAGACCTTGGGACGGCAGAAAAAAAAGAGAACAAACATCCCTCTAGCCATTGTCATGATCAAGCGGCTAATTCTGATGCATCAAATTCTAAAAAAAAGAATTGCTGTGGTGATGAAGGCCACATATGCGCAATAGATCTAGTTGTAGAATCTAAAGATGTTGTAAAGAGAATAACTCAAAGAGTGGTTGATCTTGCGCTTATCCCATTTATAAGTTCACAGCTTATAACACCTTCTTTTGTTTTGGCTCTTCCTCCAAATGCTTTTACAAAAGAATTCTATCTAAGGCCAAATCCTAGGCCGATCTATATTCAAAATCAAACCTTCTTGATCTGACTATCCTTTATTCTAATATTTAAAGTTGTTCCCATGCGTAAAAGTTTGGGTTTTGCAGTTATATTTTTTAAAGGTAGTAATTATGAAATATGTATTTCATGAAAGCATACTTGGTATGTCTTTAATGTTAATTATAGTTTTTTATGTAGGCTTTGCCCATGCAGAAAATACTCAAGAAGAAATAAATCATACAGTTAAAGTAAGTGTTCAAAGTGAGCAATTACAGGAATATATCGATACGGCCATTGCTAACAATGCCGGTCTTAAGGCAATATTCGAGTCTTATAAAGCGCAGAACTATAAATCTAAATACGTTGGTGCACTTCCTGATCCCAAACTATCGTATGCAAACTTTATTCAATCGGTTGAAACCCGGGTAGGGCCTCAAGAACATAAATTTGGAGTCTCTCAGTCTTTTCCTTGGTTTGGCACATTATCTCTTCAATCTAAGGTTGCACAAGATGATGCTCAGTTTTTGCTTTATCAATTTGAAGCAAAGCGACTTGAACTGATACGAAATGTGAAGGATATTTTTTACGATGCTTACTTTCTTGAACGTTCAATCAAAATATTGCATCAAAACATGGACCTCCTTGCTAATCTTGAGCGTGTTACTCGGTCGAGGTATCAATCTGGTATTGGCCAGTTTTCTGATGTGATTCGTTCACAAGTAGAGTTAGAGAAAGTGAAAGACCAATTGGTAAGCATAAAAGATTTAAAAAAACCTTTGATTGCACGATTTAATTCTGCCTTGAATGACTCAGGTCATACGATTTTAGAATGGCCTAATGCTATTCCATTGCCTCAAAGGTACATTGATATGAACAAAATGCGAGAACTTATGGAAATATCTAATCCACAACTCAAAGCGTTGGATAAAGTGACACAGAAAGAACAAAAGAAAATTAAATTAGCTAAGAAAGATGGGCTCCCTAATTTTAGTCTCGGGTTTGACTATATTATGACAGGAGAAGCGGCGAATGCTGTTACTGATAGTGGAAAAGATGCTATGGCGGTGATGGTTTCAATGGGCTTTCCCCTTTGGCGTGGTAAGTACACTAATCAGACCAAAGAGGCAAAATCAAAAGAAATATCAGCCCGCAATACACAAAAGGAAAAGTTAAATCAACTCACTGCTGATTTGTCTCAAGCCATTTATGAGTATTCAGAGGGGGTTCGAAAAGTTGAACTTTATCGAAATAACTTAGTTCCAAAAGGAAGGCAGTCTTTTGAGGCTACAAAAAGAGGGTATGAGGCGGGCAAAGCTTCGTTTAGTGATTTAATAGATTCGGAACGCTTGCTTCTTGAATTTCAACTTGCCAGCGAAGAAGCTCTAACTCGTGCAAGTAAAGCAGAGGCTTCAATTGATATGTTGATTGGAGATCAGTCCTTAAAAAATAAATCAAAGCCAGTTTCAACATCTATATTGTTAAAGGAGAACAAGTAATGAAAAATCCATTACATTTATTTCAAAAAATTTCACTAAAGTCCTTTTTAGAAAATGATCCGCGTAAAGTAGCTTTGATTAGTCTTCTTATTGGTGGCATATTGGGTGCTTTGTTATTTTCGCCAAAGTCTCAACATTCAATGGATATGAAAGAAAATTCTACATCACATCAAGGGCACAAGCACTCAGAAAGTATGGCTGAAAGAAAGATAGCAACTTGGACATGTTCCATGCACCCACAGATTCAAAAGGATAAACCTGGGCAATGCCCACTTTGCGGTATGGATCTTATTCCCATTGAGAACAATATGAGTGAACATTCTAAAGATACGGTTTTTGAAATGTCTGAAGCAGCTCAAAAATTGGCAGAAATTTCAACAACAAAAGTGGAACGTAAAATCGCAGAAGCTAAAATCAATCTAAATGGAACCATAAATTACGATGAAACTAAAGTAGAGTTTGTAACAGCTAGAGTTGGTGGAAGAATTGATCGAATGTTTGTTGACTATACTGGAGTCAATGTAAAGCGTGGTGATCATATGGTTTATTTGTATAGCCCAGAGCTCATTTCAGCTCAGGAAGAAATGATTCAAGCCATCAAGAATCAAGCTTCAATTGAAACAATAACGGCTACAAAAGAACGATTAAGATTATGGGGTTTAACGAGAAGACAAGTTGAACGCATAGCTAAACAAAAAAAAGCTACAGATCATACAACTATTACGTCACCAACGGCTGGTATTGTTATTAAAAAACATGTTTCTGAAGGTGCTTATGTAAAAACGGGAGATCGAATTTACACCATCGCTGACCTTTCTAAACTATGGGTTGAGATAGAAGCCTATGAATCAGATTTACGTTGGGTGCGATATGGTCAATACGTTGAATTTTCTACTGCTGCACACCCTGGAGAAAAATTTCATGGACAAGTGTCTTTTGTTGACCCTGTATTAAACCCAAAAACGCGAACAGTTAAACTTAGAGTTAATGTGAGTAATGAGGAAGGTAAACTAAAACCAGGCATGTTTGTGCGTGCATCTATAAAATCGAACATAGCAAGCGTGGGGCCTGTTGCTGATGCATCGATGAAAGGAAAGTGGATTTCTCCTATGCATCCAGAAATTATCAAAGATGGACCAGGAAAATGTGATGTATGTGGGATGGCACTCGTTCCCATAGAAACTTTGGGTTATATATCTGATCCAAAACAAGAAGATTTGCCTTTGGTGATTCCAGTTTCTGCTCCTCTTCTAACTGGAGAAAGAGCCATTGTATATGTTCGTGTTCCTAATGCTGATCGTCCGACATTTGAGGGAAGAGAAATTCATCTTGGAAGTCGAGCAGGAGATTATTACATTGTTAAACATGGACTGAGTGAAGGCGAAGAAGTTGTGACTAAAGGAAACTTTAAGATCGACAGTTCACTTCAAATTCAGGCCAAACCAAGCATGATGAATCCTGACGGTGGAAAGACTCCAAGTGAGCACAATCATTAAAATGAGGATCATAAAATGAATAACTCAAATCAAAATGACGCTATGTTAAACAAAACGATTGGATTTTTCTTAGAAAATAAACTCGTGGTGTTTTTGCTTGTGGCTTTCTTCTTAACTTGGGGAGCTATGGTGGCTCCATTTGATTGGGACATACCAGGGCTTCCTCGTAACCCTGTCCCAGTTGATGCCATTCCAGATATTGGTGAAAACCAACAAATTGTATTTACCAAGTGGATGGGGAGATCGCCACAAGATGTAGATGATCAAATTACGTATCCTTTAACTGTTTCACTTTTAGGCATTCCTGGAGTCAAAACCATTAGGAGCAACTCGTTTTTTGGATTCTCTAGTATCTATATTATTTTTAAAGAAGACGTTGATTTTTACTGGTCTCGTTCGAGGATTCTTGAAAAACTTTCTAGTCTTCCTGCGGATACACTTCCTGAAGGGGTGAAGCCAAGCTTGGGACCAGATGCCACCGCTTTGGGGCAAGTTTTTTGGTACACACTAGAAGGAAGAGATAAAGAGGGTAAACCAACTGGAGGATGGGATTTAGATGAACTGAGAACCCAACAAGATTGGTATGTTCGTTATGCACTTCAAGCAGTTGAAGGTGTTTCAGAAGTTGCTTCTGTAGGTGGTTTTATCAAAGAGTATCAAATTGATGTCGATCCTGATGCTATGCGCGCGAATAAAGTTACTTTGGATCATGTGTATCATGCGATTCGAAATTCAAATGTGGATGTGGGTGCCCGCACGATCGAAGTCAACAGCGCTGAATATGTTATTCGTGGTTTGGGTTTTATCAAAAACCTTAAAGATGTTGAACGTACGGTTGTCACCGTTCGAAATAATTCTCCTGTTTATGTACGAGATATTGCCCATGTTAGTTTTGGTCCAGCTTTACGTAGAGGAGCTTTAGACAAAGGCGGGGCAGAAGCTGTCGGCGGTGTGGTTGTGGCTCGTTATGGAGAAAACCCGTTGGCCACAATAAAACGCGTCAAAGAGCAAATTAAAAAAATTACACCCGGTCTACCCAGTAAAATATTAAATGATGGAACGCACTCTCAACTTTCTATTGTTCCATTTTATGATCGATCAGGACTTATTTATGAAACCTTAGGAACCTTAAATAAAGCATTGGCCGAAGAAATTTTAGTGACTATAATTGTGATTCTTCTCACAGTCCTTCATTTTAGAAGCTCTTTTCTTATTTCTGGATTGCTGCCTCTTTCGGTTTTGATGTGTTTTATCGCTATGAAACAATTCGGAGTAGATGCAAATGTTGTAGCTCTTTCTGGTATTGCAATTGCGATCGGAACCATGGTTGATATGGGTATTGTACTGAGTGAAAATATTCTTAAACATTTAAAAGATAAAAAGCCTGAAGAGTCTCAAACCGCTGTAATTTTTGAAGCAACTAGAGAGGTTGCAAGTGCCGTAATGACTGCTGTAGCAACAACAGTGGTAAGTTTTCTTCCAGTATTTGCGATGGAAGGTGCTGAAGGTAAACTTTTTAAACCCTTAGCATTTACCAAAACATTTGCTTTAATTGCATCTCTTGTTGTCGCTCTTTTTATTCTTCCAGCCATAGCAGACATTTTATTTCGTATAAAAAAACCAAAATTAGAAAAAGTGCAACATCGTTTTATAGCTTTAGGTCTTTTGCTTGGTGGAATTCTTTATACTGCTCTTTATCATGTATGGATTGGCGCTCTTCTTATTCTTTTTTCACTTTACCTTGGTTTCAAAGAGCGCTTACCAGTTACAATCATGAATAAAATTAAAGAGCCCTTAATTGCGATGGCTGTTCTATTGGTAGGCTTTATACTTACCAAAAATTGGCTTCCTTTAGGCAATCAAAAAGGATTTTTACCTAATTTACTCTTTGTGGCTTTAGTTACAACCTTAGTTCTCGGTAGTTTTTATTATTTTCAAAAACGTTATGAAGGTATTTTGGTATGGGCTTTGACGAATAAAAAAAAGTTTCTTTTGATTCCTGGTATAATTTTCGTGTTTGGTGGATGGGTATGGGCAAATTTAGGTAAAGAGTTTATGCCTCCATTAGACGAAGGCTCTTATTTATATATGCCTACCACTATGCCACATGCTTCTATTGGTGAAGCATTAGATGTGCTTCAAAAATTAGATCTTGCTATGGGGTCTATACCCGAAGTCGAAACAGCAGTTGGAAAATTAGGGCGTGCAGATACCCCTCTTGATCCAGCTCCAATTTCAATGTTTGAAATTGTAGTGAATTACAAACCTGAATATAAAGTAGATAAAAACGGGAAAAGATTACGCTTTAAATATGATCGAAAAAAAGATGATTTTGTTCGTTCATTCAAGGGTGAATTAATTCCAGACAGAAGAGGTAAGCCATATAGAAATTGGCGAAAACATATTAAGCATGCTGATGATATTTGGAAGGAGTTGACAAAAGTAGCCCAGATGCCTGGAACGACATCTGCGCCTAAACTTCAACCTATTGCAGCACGTATCATTATGTTGCAAAGTGGAATGCGAGCTCCGATGGGGTTAAAGATTAAAGGACCAGATTTAAAAACCATTGAGTCTTTTGGTTTACAAATTGAACAACTTTTAAAGGAAGTTCCTTCCATTGAAGCTGATTCAGTCATTGCAGATAGAATTGTAGGAAAACCATATTTAGAAATTAAAATTGATCGAGATGCTATAGCTCGTTACGGAATTTCAATAAGAAAAGTTCAGGATATTATTGAAATCGCTATTGGTGGTCGTCAAGTTACAACAACAGTGGAAGGGCGAGAGCGTTATCCGGTACGAGTCCGTTATCAAAGAGAACTTCGAGATGATATTGAGTCTCTTGAGGATATTTTGGTTCCGGCTTCTGATGGTACGCAAATCCCATTGATTCAATTATCAGAGATTCAATACGTTCGAGGGCCACAAGTAATTAAGAGCGAAGACACATTTCTTACGGGATACGTGCTATTTGATAAAAAACCACAAAAAGCCGAGGTTGACGTCGTTGAAGAAGCTTCAGCATTTTTAAACCAACAGATTAAAAGTGGTGCTTTGACTGTGCCTTCTGGTATTTCATTTGATTTTGCAGGAAACTATGAAAACCAATTGCGTTCTGAAAAGAAGCTACGTGTGGTGTTGCCACTGGCATTATTTATTATTTTTCTTATTCTTTATTTTCAGTTTAAGGCGGTATCGACAACACTTATTGTGTTTTCCGGGATTTTGCTAGCATGGTCAGGCGGTTTCATATTGATATGGCTTTATGGGCAGAACTGGTTTATGAATTTTGGATTCTTTGGAGTCAACCTTCATAATCTTTTTCAAATGGGTCCAATCAACCTTAGTGTGGCTGTTTGGGTTGGGTTTTTAGCTTTATTTGGAATTGCATCTGATGACGGCGTAATGATGGCGACATACCTTAAGCAAAGTTTTGAAAAGTCTAAGCCACAGTCTATAAATGAAATTCAAAAAGCAGTTGTGATTGGAGCAAAGAAAAGAATACGCCCATGTATGATGACGACGGCTACCACAGTGTTAGCTTTAGTTCCAGTGTTAACGAGTTCAGGTAGAGGTTCCGATATTATGCTTCCTATGGCGATACCTTCTGTAGGAGGAATGTTAGTTGCTGTAATCACAACTCTATTGGTTCCAGTTTTATTCAGCAGCATACAAGAAAGGAAGTTATTGAAATGAAACTGAGATTAGCAGTGATTGCAATAGGTTTTGTTTTACTATGTGAGTGGGTAAATGCGCATGAGCCAGCTCTTCATAAAAACAAAGAAACTTTAAATTTTAATAATAAAAAATCTTTAAAGGTAGATCAAAATGGTTTTGAAATCATTTCTAATGAACCAACAAAAAAACAGCTTGATAAAATAAACGCTTTATATCAGAAAAAAGTATACAAAATTTTCAAAAAAAAATGTCTAGATTGTCATGGTAGTTCTAACTCAAAGCCATGGTATGCCCAAATTCCTGGCCCAAAAAAACTAATCAACAATGATATTAAAGAAGCTAAGAAGCATATGGATATGAGCAAGGGTTTTCCTTTTAAAGGACATGGAGCACCTGTTGATGACCTTGATGCTATTGAAAGAGTTTTAAAAGAGGATTCCATGCCACCATTTCGTTATAAGCTAGTGCACTGGTGGTCTGGAGTAACAGCAAAAGAAAAGTCTACAATTCATCAGTGGATTGAAGAAAGTAAAAAAATAATAAAAATAAAAAAAGGAAAGTAAAATGAAAAAAAAATTAAGCGTAATTGTTTTGGCAATTTTAGTATCAGCTTGTGATAATAACCAGCCTGTTCAAGAAGGGCACAAACATGAAAAAAAAATGTCTAATAAAAATATAGAACAAAAAAAAGTTAATTCAGAAAATATTCCTGAAGAGCTGAATGGCCTTTTAAAAATAAATGAAGACTTACATGCAGCATACTTTAACTATGATCAAGATGCGATAAAAAAACATATTGTTTCTATTACATCATACGTTAAAGAAATAAAAAATAGTGAACTTCAAAAAAAACTTTCAGTAGCCACTCAAAGCTTTGAAGGTTTGAGTGAAGAAAGTTCAAGGGAAATATTTAACGAAAAGTATCATCTTTTTAATATTCAATTGATAGAAGTTTTAGATCAATATCGTCCAAGTGAAACATATAGCAGATATCACTGTCCAATGGTGAAGAAGGATTGGATACAAAACACAGTTAAAGACAACAATAAAACCAAAAACCCATATGCACCAGAAATGAAAAGCTGTGGAGTAAGAAAGTCTTAAAATTTAAGATGGAGAGTATATTTTTTAAAAAATAGATTGAATATAACTTAGGTTAGTTCGGCTAGATATTTGATTATATTATTTAATACCCATCTAGCTGAACTATCAATTAATAGAACTGTAGTCTTTTTAAAAAAGCTAGAGAGATAAAATGTTAAGATATTTTAAACCTAAAAACTATTAAAAGGAGAAGAAAATGAATTCTTATACACGATTTTTTAGCATGATTTTTACATCTACATTGGTCATGTTAGTACTTATGTATTTAAATACATATTCAATAGATCATGTGTTCTTTAGCGAAACCCGATTATACATGACCATCTATATGGGAGCTGCAATGGCAATTATTATGCTTTTATTTATGCTTCATATGTACGAAAATAAAAGCAAGAATATTACTATTTTACTGGTTTCGTTTACGTTTTTTATCGCTGGATTTTTTTTGGTTCGCTCCCAAGCAACGATTGAAGATAAGTCATGGATGAAAGCAATGATTCCTCACCATTCAATTGCTGTACTAACCAGTGAACGTGCTGGTATTGAAGACCTTAGAGTGAAAAAATTAGCAAATCAAATTATAGAAGCACAGCGTAGAGAAATCAAAGAGATGAAGTGGTTAATTCAGGATATAAAGAAAAATGGTATTGCAAAAAATCAAGTAGAGGCAAACAACAGGCCCATTCCACAATTTAAAGGAGATTTATAATGGAAAAAACTGCACAGCTTTACCGTATGGTGATGGAAAAACATATTTGTCCATTTGGCATAAAAGCTAAATATTTGCTTGAGAAAAATGGATATACGGTTGAGGATCATCACTTAAAAACTCGAGAGGAAACAGATCGATTTAAAGATAAACATAGTGTTGAGACAACACCACAAGCTTTTATAAATGGTGAGAGGATTGGTGGCTATACAGACCTTCTAAAATATTTTGGCAAAGCTAAAAATGAAACTGCTAATAAAAAAACCTATAAGCCTATTATCGCTGTATTTTCTGTTACATCTCTTTTAGCAATTTCTTTGGTATATTTCAGCTCAGGTAAGTTTCAGCTAGTACGATCTTTGGAGTTATTTATTGCTTTGAGCATGTGTGTGCTGGCAATTTTAAAATTAAGAGATCTGGAGTCTTTTACAAATCAATTTCTTGGCTATGACTTGTTGGCTAAGCGGTGGGTTCCTTATGCATATATTTATCCTTTTGCTGAAGCTGGATCAGGTATTTTAATGGCTGGAAAACAATTAACATTTATTTCAGCCCCAGTAGCAATGTTTATAGGTTTGATTGGAGGCATATCAGTTTTTTATGCCGTTTATATTCAAAAACGAGATTTGAAATGCGCTTGTGTGGGAGGAAATAGCAATGTACCTTTAGGGTTCATTTCTCTAACTGAGAATATTATGATGGTGAGTATGGCAATATGGATGATCATTAATGTAAAAGTCAGTTAAAATATTTAGAACAAAAAAATAAGGAACTTAATGATGAAATACAAATACTCAAGAAGACAATTTATTTCAGATTTTGCAATAAAAGGAACCTTCGTAGCTGCTATGTCATGGGGATTTAATCTTCTTTTGTGGGCGAAATCAAGCTTAGAAAAAGAAATTCATAAAAAAAGCATGACCTGAAAATTGTTAAAACGAAAATATCTATTGGGAACAAGGCTGGAAAAGCAACCAAATGAAAAATAGTGTCAAATATACTTCACTGTTGTTAGCACTTGCAGTTATAGTCTTTTTCTATAGCGCACCTAAAATTAGAAATTTTGTTCACAATAAAAATGCCTATAGACCACTGTTCAAAACTTCCTCAGGAAACGGGAAAAAAGTTCTGTTTTTACATGGACTATCTGGAACTCACGCCTATTGGGTGCCGCTCAAAAATTCTTTGGATAAAAGTAGGTACCACACCGTAGCGCTAGATTTACTAGGTTTTGGACAGTCTCCATGGCCAGATGTTGAATATTCGATGGATGATCATATTAATGCGATTCTTTCTTCCCTTGATCCAGGAGAATTTACTATCGTCGCACATTCTTTAGGTACGTTAATCGCACTTGAGCTTAAGCATAGATATCCTGAACGATTTAAAAAGTTAGTTTTGCTAGCACCTCTCGAAATAAAAGATAGAGATGTTTTAAAGAAGATTCTGAAAAAGCGAAATATGATTGAATCTGTTATGGCGTTAGATAGATTTTGGGCACCTTTAGTCTGTCATATACATGAAGCGCTAGGGCCACTTTCTTTTTATATGCTTAGACCTTTCATTCCAAAATATCTTCCCGATAATATTGTAGAAGGTGCTAGACTTCATCGTTGGGAATCTTATAATGGGTCATTGGAGAATATTGTTTTAAATAAACAGAGCAGCAACTATTTAAATAATGATTTTGAAGGTATTGATATTTATATGGGAGTATCAGATCCCTATAGTAAACCCCTTACTTCTACTTTAGATCAGACTAGTTATAGACTTTTAATCGGAGGGCATAATTTTATCTGGGAAAATTCAGATAATGTAAAATTTATTTTAAGCCATAGTTTTGGAAGATAGTTATTTATAAATAAAGCTAACGATAGTTGGGAATTGTAATTACAATTACGTTAAAATATCTTGTCTTGATATAGCCATATTTTAGCGATGATTCTACATTCATTTCCAACTGTTTGCATTAGACTAAGGGAAAGAAATGGGAAAGAAGAATCATGACAAGAGATGATTTGCGATGTAATACGATGTTATCAAAGTGTGATTAAGTTATTGTTATTGTTGAATTTAGCAATGATTTTAATATCTTAGAAAAAGGGCAATTTCGCCCAGTCGTTCCGACCATTTCTGGATTTAAATTATTGAAATCATTGAATGAAACTAGAGTTCTTCAACAGCTGTCCCGACCATTTTTATTTAGGAATAATAAAAGTTAAGTTGTGTTTGTTTGTATTGAAAGATTATTGAAAGAAAAGCGAAAGAATAGTATGCTAAATATTCAATGAAGCTATTGTTTGATTATACCCCATCAATCATTAAATTATTACAAGAAATATCAAAGCTTGAAGGTGAACTTCAAGCAACCAAGTATACAATTAATGAGAAAGAATTGTTTGCATCAAAAGCATCCATTGAAGCTGTTCATTATTCAACAAAGATAGAGGGTAATGCTCTAACCCTAGAGCAGGTGACGTTAGCATTGAGTGATAAGTCTAGTTTGAAAATAAAAAATCAAAGAGATTTAAAAGAAGTCCTTAATTATGCCAAAGCTAGAAATAAAATTATACATGAGTTTGCAAAAGAAAAAACAATAACAGTTAAGCAGGTTTTAAACTTACATCAAACTTTACTTAATGGCATTGTGAGTGGAAAGTTGAAAGGTCATTTTAGAGAAGCACAAAACATCATTCAAGATACAAAATCTAAGTCTATAGTTTATATGCCACCTCAGTGGGAAGAAGTAGAAAGATTAATGCATGACTTGATTGTATGGACAAATCAAAGTTTATTTGCTGATACGAGTCCTCTTATTGTATCGGCATTGTTGCACTTTCAATTTGTGACAATACACCCATTTATGGATGGCAATGGTCGTTTGTCTAGACTGTTGTCAAACTATGTTTTATATGCAAATGGCTATACAGTTTTAAATTACAGTGCGTTAGAAAAACAACATGAAAGCGATAGGGCACTCTATTATCAAATGTTGAGAAAGCATCAAGCACAGACCTATTATGATATAAACCCAGATCAGAAGTTAAATGAATGGATAGAATACTGGCTGAGGTGTTTAAAGAGCGCGTATGTTGAAGCAAAAGAACGTTTGGGTAATGTATCAATAGATGATCAAACTTTACCTGAACGGTTAAAATCCGCTTTAAGTTTTTTTAGGAAGCACAAAAAACTCAAAGCATCTGATTACGCAGCCATCATGGGGCTAGGCAGAACTCAAGCAGTAGATGATTTAAAGCAGTTGGTAAATTTGGGATATATTAAAAGAGTGGGTGGAGGTCGTTCTACAGTATATGAAATTATTGAAAAATAATGTGGGCAAAGAAAAAGGATGATGTTTGAGCAGTTTGTTAATTCAAATAAGTTGGTAGTTAAAAAATATCAAAAGTAATTTCTAATTTTTTCATATTTAGTTTTATGGTAAATTTATAAAAGGCTTATGAAAAATACAGAGTGGGTCGTTAAAAAGTGGATAAAAAAGATATTGTTGAGCAAATTAAAAAGGTTGAATGCCTAGAGGATATACGTATTGTATTTGCCTGTGAATCAGGAAGCAGAGCCTGAGGATTTCCATCGCCTGATAGTGATTATGATGTCTGTTTTTTATACGTTCGCCATCAAAATTGGTACCTGTCCATACAAAATACGGTTGAGTAATATGGAATTGATTTATAAATCACATAAACTGTTTTAAGATATATTATCTTACAATAAAATTAATATTTGAACTTTCTGTGTAGCGATAACAGTTGATTGTTTGATGAGCCTGCCATGTATTTACATTGCCTTGAACAAACATAATTTGCGTTAGAAACACATGGCATATTCAATGGTTTTTTATTTACCTTGACACAACCCATCGCTCGCCACTTGTCCAATCGATAGCAATAAGAGCATTTGATATTGCATCAACCGCCAATGATTGATTCCTAGATGCGTCATATATAATGTTTTTTAGTTCATGGAAGGTTGGTTTATTACCAGTGCTGTTATCAGCAAGGATGGTACGGTTGCCTGTCGTTAAGTCCACTGAAAGAATTGCATCTATACTGCTTTCATCTGTGATAAGTACTCGATTACCTTCAGAGTCATAACTTGAGCTTGTAGGAGCCACCATTCCTTGCCCACTACCTGTACTGTCATCTGAAACAATAGTGCGGTCACCGGTAATTAAGTCCACTGAAAGTAAAGCATCAAGCCCTCTATCAACAACCAAAGCAGCACTGCTTGATGTGTCATAAGTGATGCTTACTGGTTGACTGAAGTCTGGGCCACTGCCGTTCGCATCATTTGAAATGACGGTACGATCCCCTGTAGTTAGGTCAACAGCAAGCAAAGTATCTATGTTACTGTCAATAACCAGCACTCGATTGTTTGTAGTATCAATAAAAAGATCTTGCGCAGCACTGAAATTAGGACCATTTCCAATGGAACTGTTTGAAATAATGGTACGGTCTCCAGTAGACAAGTTTATAGAAATCAATGCGTCTATACCTGCATCGGTAATTAAAGCTCTATTGGCAGATTCGTCATAGACAATGCCAATAGGCCAATTTAAATTAGGGCCAGTGCCATTAGCGTCATCAGAAACAATGCTTCGATTGCCCGTGATTAAATCTATTTCTATTAATGCATCTAAAGTTTCATCGTTAACGAATACTCGATTTTCTGAGGCGTCATAAGCCATGCCTCTTGGGAAGGTCATACTGGGTCCATTTCCTGTTGTGTCATTTGAAACAATGGTACGGTTGCCATTATTTAAGTCGACTGAAAAGATGACATCTAAGACACTGTCAACGATCAAAATTTGATTTGTAGAGTTATCGAACGACATGGATGTTGGTCTATTGAAAGTTGGCCCACTGCCGTTTGAATCATTAGATACAATAATGCGATTTCCTGTTGTCATAGAAACTGCAAACAAAGCATCCATACTTCTGTCTAGAATAAATGCGATATTAATAGAATCATCATAGACAATACTGGTTGGCCAACTGAAATCTGTTCCATTTCCTGTATTGCTATCAGAAATTATGGTTCGATTACCCGAAGTCAAATCAATGGATAATAATGCATCCAAGTCATTATCAACAACTAGAACGCGATTGTTATTTGTGTCATGAAACATTGCAACCGGATCCGCTAAACTGGGGCCAGTGCCATTTGAATCATTTGAAATAATAGAGCGATTGCCAGTAGTTAGATTCACTTCAAAAACTGAGCCTAAAATATCATCAAGAATTAAAACGCGACTTGAAGAGTTGTCGTAGGCAATATCGGTTGGGCCTTCTAAATTTGGCCCACTGCCAGTGTTATCATCTGAAATGATTGTACGATCACCTGTGTTTAAGTTTATGGAAAACAAAGCATCCAGCTGCCTATCTGTAACTAATGCAAGATTAGAAGCGTTATCATAGGCAATTGCTGTTGGGTTCTCTATGTTTGTACCGTTTCCTGTAATGTCATCAGAAATGATTTGCTTTGCATCTGTAGTTCTGTCAACTGAAATTAGTGCATCCAATATTTCATCTATCATTAGGATACGGTTGTTTGAGCTATCAAAAATCATATCTGAGATATTCACAATATAAAGCGGTTCACTTCTTTGGTTCCACTGTGTTGCAGTATCAGGAGGATTAATGGGCTTATCAGAATCTGAATTTGATCCACAGCCAGAACAAATAAGAATAAATATAATGCTAACAATTAATTCTATGAACGTATATTTCTTCATTTTATTTTCCTCATTGGTCCAAAGCTTTTAAAATTTATGTAATATCTAAAATAATCATAATATAATACTTATGCAAATGCTAAGTTTATACATTATTAAAAATACATAACATTAAAAGTAAAAAAAGAGTGTATTAATGAAAAAATTTACTTATTATGAACAGATCGACATAGTTTTTGAGTGAAATTTAGAGTTGGACCTATTTGTTTAAGTAAGTTTTTTATCAATTTATTTTTGATTTATTGATTAGCTGTATGGGTAAAGGTTTTGAGGCATCTAGGTGTATGTCTCTTTGTGGGAAAGCAATGGTAATATTGCTTTTTATAAAGAGTTGATTGATTTCAAACCTTAGTCCGCTTTCTATTTGTCTTCTTTGTAATAAAGTATCCACTTCTACCCAAAAAATGACATCAAATAACAAAGCGTTATCACCAAAAGACTCAAACAGCACCGTGGGAGCAGGTTTTTTTAAAATTTGAGAGCTTTGTTCACATGCCTGGTAGAGTTGTTTAAAAACGGTTTCAAGATCACTGCCGTAAGCAACACCTACCAATACAGAGGTTCTGACCTTTCTATCTCTGAAATTCCAGTTTAATACTTTCTTTTCAAGTAACCAACTGTTGGGAACAATGACATGGGTGTTATCTGGCTTGAGTAGCCTTGTGCTGCGCGGGCCGATATGCTCTACCAGGCCTAAATTTTGATCAATATCTACAAAATCACCGACTTTAATGGGGCGTTCAAAAAGAACAATCAGACCACTGATAAAATTATTGATGATATTTTGACTTCCAAAACCAATTCCCAAAGCAATAGCACCGCCAAGAAACGTAAATATTGTTAAGGGAATGTTGGCAAAATGCAGTGCTAATAACGAAAATAAAACAATAAAAATATAGTTGGTTACTACCCTTACCGTTGCAGATGTTGCAATATCCAGTTTAAACTTTTTAAAAAAGTGACGTTCTAAAAACTTGCTGATCAGTTTGGATAAAATGAGACCTGAGATGAGAACTAAAACAGCAATGATAATATTGTTGATTGCAATGGTTCTTCCAGAAAAAGTTACTAAAGGAAAATTCCAGATAGCTGTAAACTTTTCTAAATATTGCGATTGGAAAGTAGGGTTGACCATAAAGTGCATTGTTTTTACTTCTATGCAAAATCAATACTTTGGTAAAGAAAATATAGTGAGATTTGTCTATAAAAATGGTTTATAAAGGCAATATGTTTGAAAACTTCAATGATGATTACTCTTTAAAGTTGCTATTGACCGCGGGTATTTTTATTGTAACGGTCTTTTTAAGATTCATGGGTAAAAAGGTAATCAATACCTGGAACATTCCCAGTTTTGAGATGCAGTTAAAGTATAGAAACACCTTAAAAAGAGTTTTGTCTGTGGTCTTGTTGTTTGCAGTTTTTATGATTTGGGGAGCCTCGATTAAAGGATTTGCGGTTTCTATAGCGGCATTTGCAGCGGCCCTTGTATTAGCTACCAAAGAGCTATTGCTGTGTGTATTAGGAAGTATTGTTAAGTCATCGAATCAAGCTTTTACCTTTGGTGATAGAATTCAAATTGGTCCAGTTAGAGGGATTGTTATTCGTCAGAGTCTTTTAGGAACAACATTAATGGAAATTGGCCCTGGAGAAACCGTTCATCATCTTTCAGGAAAGAAAGTTTTTATTCCTAACAGCCAGCTACTGGTGCAAGTGATTAAAAATGAAAGTCTGGGCAGTCAATATATCTTTCATTCATTTCAAATTGTTCTTAAATTAGATGAAAAATGGAAAATACATGAAGAAAACTTGTTAAAAGTATGTTTCAATGAATATCAAGTCTTTGAAGCCAAAGCTAAAAAGGCCATATCAGCATTGGCTCAAGAAAAAGGTATTTACAAACCGTCTACAGAGCCAAAAATAGCCATTGATCTTTCTGAGGCAGAAAAAATTAAATTTACCGTTAGAATCGCCTGCCCTGAGGGTGAAGCTAATTTTATAGAACAAAAAATAACCCGCGCATTTTTAGAGTCTATATGAAAAAAAACTTAAATATTATTGGTTGGAGAGAATGGATTGCTTTACCTGAGTTAGAAATAGAGAAGATTAAGGCTAAAGTTGACTCTGGAGCAAGAACCTCAAGTTTGCATGCGCATAAGCTCAAGCTTATAAAAAAAAGTGATGGGGACTATGCTCAGTTTTTTGTTCATCCTCATCAAGACTCTTCTAAAGACAAAGTTTTTTGTGAAGCAAAAATTATAGAATATAGAAATATAAAAAGCTCTAATGGCTTGACAGAAAAGCGCCCCATTGTACAAACCATTATAAAAATAATGGATCAGTCTTGGTTGATCAATTTATCATTAACCAACAGGGATGAAATGGGCTTTAGAATGTTGCTGGGCAGAACCAGTATTTCTAAACGGTTTTTAATTGATGTCTCTAAATCTTTTATAACATCGAAGGGGGTAAAAACTTTATGAAGTTAGCAATTTTATCAAGGAATAAAAAACTCTACAGCACACAAAGGTTAAGAGAGGCTGCATTAAGCAGGGGGCATAAAGTAAAAGTTCTCGATACAGATAAATTTGCGATTGACCTTGAAATGGGAGCCCCTGAGTTGTTTTACAAGCAAAAACGACTTGCCGAATACGACGCCGTTATACCTAGAGTAGGCGCATCTTTAACATACTTTGGTACGGCAGTGGTGAGGCAGTTTCAACAAATGAATGTTTTTTGTGTGAATACGGCAGATAGCATTTTAAACTCAAGAGACAAGCTAAAAAGTTTTCAAATTTTAAGTCGCCATAATATTGGGTTGCCTAAAACAACTTTTGTAAAACAAAAAAATGATGTGTTTCCTGCAATTGAAAGAGTAGGGGGAGCACCAGTGATTATTAAGTTGATTGAAGGCACTCAAGGTATTGGTGTGCTTCTTGCGGAGAAAGCTGAGGTTGCAGCCTCTATTATTGAACTTTTACAAAGTCAAAAACAAAACATTTTAATTCAAAAATTTGTCAAAGAAAGCCGTGGTAAAGACATCAGAGCGATTGTCGTTGGTGATCAAGTGGTTGCAGCCATGCGTAGAGTTGCGCAAGGACAAGAGTTTAGAAGTAATATCCATAGAGGCGGAAAAACTGAGCAAGTTGAGTTAGATGAAACATACAAAAAAACAGCAGTTAGAGCTGCTCAAATTATGGGTTTAAAAGTTGCAGGTGTAGATATGCTAGAGAGTGAACAAGGCCCGCAAGTTATGGAAATCAACTCTTCTCCAGGTTTAGAAGGTATAGAAATGTGCTCAGGCTTGGATGTTGCTGGATCCATTGTTGATTATATTGCGGCACAAGTGGATTTTCCAGAGCTAGATATTCGCCAAAGGTTGACCGTCAGTAGTGGTTATGGTGTGGCAGAGCTTTATATACCTGAAGGTTCAGATTATTTAGGGCAAACGATTGAAGAAACAGGTTTAAGAGAAAAAGACATTAATATACTCACCTTATATAGAGGAGTAAAAGTTATTCCTAATCCAAAAGCGGCACGTGTGCTTGAAGCTGAAGATAGGTTGTTGTGTTTTGGTAAGTTAAAAGAGATGAAAACGTTAATTCCTGAAAAAGAAAGAAAACGCAGAAGACCTAAACTGAAGCAGCTGCCTGCTTCGGCACGAGACATTCACATTGATCCATGACCATGAAATTTGGAAAAGAAAAAGTAAACAAAGGTGAGTGTAAAACAATTCACCTAGACGTTGGCGCACTCTATGACTACACCAACTTGAGCATACCCATTGAGGTAATCCGTGGAAAAAAAGACGGTCCCGTTCTTTTTGTCTCAGCTGCAATTCATGGTGATGAAATCAATGGTGTAGAAATCATCAAAAGACTATTACAATATTTAAAAACAAAAACTATTTCTGGCAGTTTGATTATTGTTCCAGTGGTGAACGTATTTGGGTTTAATGCTAAGTCTCGTTATTTGCCAGATAGAAGAGACTTAAATCGCAGTTTTCCAGGTTCAAAAAAAGGCTCGCTGGCTAGGCGTATTGCGTACATTTTTATGAAGCAGGTTGTTGAAAAGTGCACGCATGGTATAGATCTCCATACCGGAAGTTTGCATCGATCCAACTTACCTCAAATTAGAGCTTGCCTTGATCACGATGAAACCAGGCGTTTGGCGTCTGTCTTTAACGCACCAGTCATCATTGATTCGAGCTTACGTGATGGATCACTAAGAGAAGCCGCAAGAAAAAAGAATATCAGCATGCTGCTGTTTGAGGGGGGGCAAGCATTGAGATTTGAAGAAGACGTCATCAGAGTTGGGCTAAAAGGCTGTATTGCAGTGATGAGAGACATTGGCATGCTAAGAAAATCTAAAAAAAGCGATGTCAAAAGACACAAAAAAGCCTACATTGCCAAAGATAGCTTTTGGCTGCGCGCTGGACGAAGTGGATCGTTTAGGACATTAAAAAAACTTGGCGAGACAGTTTCTGTTGGCGAAACGCTTGCAGTCATATCCGATACCTTTGGTAACCATGAATATGAAGTTAAAACCGATGAAAATGGGATTATTATTGGTATAAGTAACATCCCGCTAGTTAATCGAGGAGATGCCATGTTTCATATTGCTACATTTGAAAATGTCAGCAAAGTTCGTAAAGCCATAGACCGTATAGAAGATATCAATTGATTTCATATAAACTTAAATATCATTGAAATTATTCGTATTCATGCTGAGTTAGCGTTTAGTTTTTTATTTTATCCTCTGCCTCAGCTCTAATTTATGAACTTTGAAGTAGCGTTTATAAACATTTTTAAAAAATACATATTAAAAAAAATTGTATCCGATACTTTGCAGTAAATAATCATTTTAATTTGAATTATAAAGACCATTGTTTATCGGTTAAAAAACGATCAATTAATTCAGACATCGTTTAAGAAAGACTTTCTTCTAGTATGAGTGACAGCTCTAGTGATATATGATGCGTATGCCAGAAGGTCCCGAAATAAAAAAAGTCGCTCAATCCATTGAGCGAAGGTTTTTAAATACTCCTTTAACAGCATTGTTTTTTAAGTTTTCTTTTTTAAAATCGTATGAAGAAGAGTTGGAAGGGCAATCCATTGTTCGCGTTGACTCAAAAGGAAAAGCTTTGCTTATTCACTTCAATAATGATTGGGTGATGTATTCTCATAATCAACTGTACGGCAAGTGGTTCATAAAAAAGAATGGTCAAGATCCAAAAACCAATAGAGATCTGAGAGTGAAACTACAAAACAAGGATTACTCTGCATTTCTTTACAGCGCATCGGATATTGATGTACTTCACAAAGATGACCTTGCTCAACACAGCTATCTTGTTAAGCTGGGCTTAGACGTGTTTGACAGTTATACAGATAAAGAGGTGATTGATTATCTTTACACTAAAAAGTTTCTGAATCGGTGGGTGGGAAATTTATTGCTGGATCAAGAGTTTATTGCAGGGATGGGCAATTATCTTAGAAGTGAAGCTTTATTTTTTTCAAAAATTCATCCTTATGAAAAGCTAAAAGCCTTGAGTAAAGAACAAGTTTTAAATTTATATAGAACCTGTCAACGTTTGTCATTACAATCTCTGGAGCACCGCGGAGTTACCAATGATCTTAAAAGAGCAGAGGGTTTAAAGCAGAAAGGTTTTTCTCGAAGAAAATACAGGCATGCTGTGTTTACTAGAGTCGGAGAGAACTGTTATGCATGTCGGGCAAAAATTGAAAAAATTAATGTTGCCAGTAGACGTCTTTATTATTGTCCACGCTGTCAGAGCTAAAAACAAAAAAAGCTCCGTTCAAAATGAAACAGAGCTTTTTTGAAATTTAAAACTTGGCTTATAAAGAAGTTTTAAAATCTGGTGAAGGTTTAAAACCTACAGTTTTGCTAGCAGGGATGCTGATCGCTTCACCTGTTTGTGGGTTTCTACCTTTTCTAGCTTTTCTTGATCTAACTGTAAAAGTACCAAATCCTGGGTAAGTAAATCTTTTGTCTTTTTTAATGCCTTTTGAAAGCACAGTAAAAATAGCATCAGATACTTCATTGATAGCAGCTTTTGAAAGCTCTCTGTGTTTTACTTCTTTGGTTACTTTTTCAACTAATTCAGCTTTTGTCATTCTCTTCTCCTTGAAAAGTTAGATTAATAATAACTATACTCTTTGTTACCGCGTACTATCAGGTACGTCAATAAAATTGTTTTGCAAGAAGGCTTTAAATATAGGTTTGCGAATGATATATTTTTATTTGTCAATATTTTTATGGTTTAAGAAGCGATAAAAATAATAATTGCGTAGAACAAGCTTTACATAATGGCGGGTTTCTTTATAGGGAATCATTTCAATAAAAAGGTCTTCATCTAAACTTTCCCATCTTCTACGCCATATTTTTAAAGGGTTTGCGCCTGCATTATAGTTTGAAGTAATATAAACTAAATTATCATTATGATCTTGTGTTAATTTCTGAAGGTATAACTTACCAAGCTTTATATTGGTTTTGGGTTCATATAAAAAAGCTTCATTAAAAGTCTTTTTATCTTCAAGTAAACCAAAAAACTGTTTTGCAGTATTGGGCATAAGTTGCATCAAACCATAGGCACCGGCTGGACTTTTTGCTTTTGGGTTAAAAGCACTTTCTTGTTTTATGATGGCAAGCACCAGTTCATTGGATAACTTTAACTTTTCTGCCGTTGTTTTTATCTCTTGTTGATACTGCTTAGGGAAAACACTTGCTATTAATCGGCTATCAATAGGTTTACCTGTTTCAGCATGAATGGCTCTATACGCTAAAATAACAGGTGTTGTATGGTCTTGGTTGGCATGCCAAAGGTTGAGATAGTTAGCAAACTCTTTATCTTTATAATCTACTGAAGAAAGTTTTTCCAACTCCCAAAGAGCGAGTTCTTTAAAACCTGCAAGTGTCCAGATATAAGCTGAATATAACTTTGATTGAGAAGAAATACTATGGGTATAGTTCGAGCTTTGAAATAAGTCAGGCCAAAGTTTTTCTTTGGCCGTATAAAATGACAAAGGAGCTTCTTCTTTCAAAGCTTGTTTTAGGGTGTCAATACGATTTTTTTGTCCAAATTTTTGAGCTAGTTTTAGTTGCCAATACAGAGCTTGGCCTTTTTCATTCGCAGACTCTGCTAAACTATAAAATGTGTTGAGATACCTGCGAGATTTTTCTTCTTGGTTTAAGATATAACTGATTAAGCCTAGTTTAAAAATAGATCGTTTATACAAATCAGAAGAAGGGTAAGTTGCAATAAAATTCATGTATTCTTGTTTAGCTTGATTCCATTTTAATTGGTCTTCATAAATTCTTGCCGTATAAAATTTTGCTTTATGAGCATCTTCATGAAAAGTATTCAATTTAACAGCTTTTTCAAAAGCCATTTGTGCATTAGTATAAAGTTTTTGATTCCATAAAATATGGCCAACTTTATAAAGCAACTCAAAGGGCAATGCAGATTGTTTGCTGTAATAAAGGGTTAAAAAAGTACTTTTAGCATTTTGACGACAAGCAGTAAGGATTGCATTGAAAGAACGTTTAGCGCCTAAACTGTTTGGATAAAGACTTATGAGCTTTAAATGTTTTTCAATATCATTTTGCCGTGTCCCTGAGCCAATTTGATTGAAATATACAAGAGAGGCATCATTTTCAGGAAGAGCTTGCTTGCTGATATTGACAGGTGCTTGTGTGAAACTTTCTTTTTGAAAAAGTTGTTGTGCATGCTGACGCTGTTTTTTACGTGGAAAAACTTGAATTACTTTTTCAATTGTTTTTTTCTGTTCTTCATTAAGTTTAATGTGTGTCAACAAGTAGGGCTGTTCTTGGGCTAAATTCTTTTTATCAGTGAAGTAGCTGAGATAATTATGAAACATGAGCAATTCAAGTTCACGGCTTATAGTTTGTTTTAGACCGGGCAAAAGACCCAAATTAAGATTTCCAATATAGTGTAAACTTTTCTGATGACATTTATTGAATGATTTCAATGTTTTTTTAGTAAAACTAGTGCTATTTAAAAGGTCATGGCAGTTATTTAAGTATATTTTAAACTTTAAATAAGGCTTTATGGACGCAAAAAAGCCTTTACTGGATATTTTTTCAACCCATTGTAAGGCGGTTTTATACTTTTTTTGTTCAAGCGAAGATTGTGCTTTAAACACATACAAAGCTTGTTGTTCCTGAGCATTGAGGCTTTCAAAGTTTTTTTTGCTGATATTTTCTTTAAACGATGACAAAAAAAGTGCATTTTGATCAAAAATATTTTGTGCTTGGATGCGGTAAAAACTCGTAAAGATAAAAAATATGTGTAAAATTAATAAGTAAGCGTATACAAAACTGGAATGTCTAATCATGTCCAAGAAAGGTTACATAAAAAACGATGAAGTCACTACTAAAAATTGGTTCTGGAATAGTTATTTTGGTTGTTTTATTCTTTGCTTTGTTTTCTATTTTTCTACCTGGAGATAAAAATAAGAAACAAGAAGCAAAAGTGGAAGAAACACAAAACTCCAATAATGGTATTCAAAGTCTAAATGTATCTCAGGCAGACACTGGAGTCTTTTTGGAAATTGTGGGTGCTGACAATATGGATTATTCAGCGCAAACCAATGATGAACGTACATTGCTGATTGAGTTTCCTCAAACGCCACTAAGCTTAGAAAGAAAAATGATTCCTTTGCCTCACCCTATGATTGAATTGATTGAAGCAGAAGAGTCTGGCTCTGGCTCAAAAGTAAAAATTACCTTGACCGAAGCTTTTGAACATAATGCTGAACTCGTTGGTAATATGTTGATGGTTCGTTTTAATAGACCTGGAGAAGGTCAGGCAGAGGTTATGGGTGATGAGCTCGCAGCAGCTGAGGAGACAGCACCTCAAGCGCCATCTCAACCGGTAAGAAGACAAGCCAGTAGACCCAAGCCAGCACCAAGAAAACCTGCCCCAGCTCCAGCACCTGCACCCGCTCCTGAGCCAGATGATTTGATTTCAGAATTAGGTTTTGAGGATAGTGCGCCAGCTACAGACACAGGAGATGATTTTGATTTGGGAGGCACAGAAGAAGATTTAGGCTTTGAAGATGATTTAGGTGGGGCCGTTCAACCGGATGATTTAGCACTGTCTGATGATCCTTTTGCAGATGATCCAGGGTTTACTGATGAAGCCGCATCCATTGATGATGCATTTGCTGCCAATGAACAGGCACAAGAGCCCATGATTGATACCAGTGCTGCTTTAGCTAACCTTCCTTCAATCACCAATATCAATGTTGATGGAGGTGGGCGTGTCAGCATTAACCATGAAGGTGGAAGAGTGCCTATTAAACGTTTTCTAAGACGCCCAAACCAGGCTGTGGTTGAGCTGAAAGACGTATCCTTAAACAAACTGCAGGTTTCTCAAAGCTCAGGCGGTAACGTTACAGGCATAAAAACAGAGCAATTTGTGAACCCTCAGGGCAGCAGTATTGCAAGAGTATTTATTTTACTGAGCCAGATGCCAGATTCTAGAGACAATATTATTGTTAAAAAAGGCAGAGGTTCAGTTGATATAGAGGTTCAAGGACCTTAACTGTTTACTGCGTTTAAATAAAATAAAACTTGTAAGTTATCTCATATCAAGCAGTAAGGTATTATTATATCTTGCTGCTTTTTATTTTTAGGCATTAACAGAGCTATTCGTATGTTAGAAGATACAAGTACTTGGAATGAGTTTAGCGAAAAAAAATGAAAGCTTAATAAAGCTTTTTTGTATTAAAAAGTTGGTATGCATCAGGGTTGATTGAACAATCAACAATTAATACTAATAAGAGGGACTTATCATTATTTATTTAGCTAAGAGAAAATATTTCAGAAGTTGAAATAAAAATTTTTTTTTTGGTGAAATCAAAGCTGATAGTAGTTGTTTTGGTGGCAAAAAAGAACCCCTCACAAGAAATTTGAGAGGGGCACTTCTTTGCTTTTATAAAATTTTAGTTTTCTAGATAACCGTTTTCAGCAAGAAAATTTTGAATTCGTGGACAGTTGCTGTACTTTCCTGTTCTTTCATCTTTATCACCCAGCAATGTTTTCATTTGCTCAGACTGCTCTACAAAGTTGAAGTTAAAAACTCTAGATAGAGATGCTTCATATTCATAAGCATAAGATTTAGAATATAGGTCATTAGCAGCAAGAAAATCAAATGGAATGATGCGAGTTTGGTATCCGACATTGGTTAGATAGGCACTGTACTCCGGACTTTCATCACCATCCTCAAGATATTTTGTACACCCAGGCACTGATGTTAAGAAAGAACTTAAGTTAAGGGCATAAAATAATTCGATCAAACTACGTTTTTTCTTAGGGTCAATAGTTGTGCCATAATTAACGGACAAACTATGCTCAGGCTTACGATTATCTAGGTCATTGTTGTACATGTCTTTGAGAATTACAAAATAATCTTTGTACAAATTCTCTTTTATATAATCTAATATTATTTGATCATTATAGTAATTGCTTCTATTGGATTCAGATGAATCTAAATATGAACGAATCAAACTCTTTTCTTTACTTGATAGGGTCAAGGTAATTGCTTTTTCAACATTGCTATACAGTCTACGGATTTCGTCTTTTTGACTAGACGTTAGCCGTTGAGGAGAATAATAAATTTTTGATATAAAAACTTCATCCTCTTCATCATATATAAAATACTCTTCATGACTGAGTTCTAATAGGGCATTATTTAGAACAGACCATAAGTCCTGTTCAGCCGTATGTTTACTTTTGATTGTTTCATAAAGAGCTCTTTTAGCCTCAAGAAGGCTTTGAGCCATACTCAGCGTTGAGCCCGCCAAAATTAAACTTAATACTAATTTTTTAAACATATGTTTCCTCCTAAAATGGTTTGTGTTTGCCACAGAATTACTGATTTTTCAGTCTGTGGTAAAGTGAAAAAATAAAATGCGTCAATATGCCATTTAATGATTTATCCTGAAAATTTAGAATGTTTACATTTGTACAACAAGATCCGTTTGATACACATAATCAACTTCGAAAACGTCGTTAAGCAGAAAAGATAAATTATCAAAATAGGTTTTGATAAACGTATAATCATCAGAATTGCTTGTAGATATTGCAAGAATGAACCTACCAACAGTGAATCGATCAGATAGATTATAGCCTAACGCTTTTGAAGCATACGCTTTAACGCATTTACCCATAAGCCCCAAGTATATGGCATGATTGATGTAAGTGGTTCTCTCTCTCTCATTGTTTTGAGTCGTAGAAGACAACTTTCCTTTAAAGCTGGATAAATTTTTATTTAAAGGTAGGGTTTCACTAATATTACTTATTGTAACTTTTAGTTCTTCAACAGAAAGTTGGCTGACATCAAAATATGCTGAAAGCGAAGCATTCATTTTTTGAAATCGGCCAAAAAGATCGTCCTTTTTATACGTGGCTTGTTCTGAAAGTGCAGTTAGGTGTTTTTCAATCTCAGGTAAAATATCGGGATTAATGTCAAGTTCCTTGAGAGCTACTGCAGGACTTTGAGCAAAAGCTGTTGTTGATAATAATACTGTTAAAAACAATAGTTTTATTTTTTTTACAGGCATGTATAGTTTCTCCTTAATTAAAAACATACTTTCAATAGCATGCAAGAGCAGCTTAAGTGAAGCCCTTTCTTTCGGTGCGTCAATATGGCTCAAAAGGATTGATTTTATGACAAGCCAATTATTTCTGGCTTTTGTAAGAAAAAATAGGTATAGCCCATTTTTCACCTGCCGAGGTGGCGGAACTGGTAGACGCGCTGGATTCAAAATCCAGTATTGGCAACAATGTGGGGGTTCGATTCCCCCCCTCGGTACCACTGAAACATAGATTCTTCGTTTCAGTGGTCATTAATAGCTAATCCTTAAACCTAAATCCAATTGAGGGTAATCCAACCCAGGCTCCATGCGGTCGCCGTTCGACTTTAATTGAGCTCGCTATGCTCACATGTCCCCAGCAAATTCAAAGCTATTGCAAGTACCGTTTATATATTTTTATTGGGTGCTTATTTTATGTTTTCTAATCAAATAGAATTTTGCCCAGGCTACTCTGAGCGCTTGCCGCTCGTCTTTTGTTAAGCTTGATTCTCTGGCATGGGCCTTGAGCACTGTATAGAAGCACTTAAATGTTTGATAAATCAGAGTAAACAATCAGCATAAAAAATAGACATTTAAGCGTTCTCTTGTTACGAAGCTGCGATGGCAAGAAGTGAACGAAAACAATTTAGAGATGAAATCAAAGCCCCTGACCAATTTGAAAATTTTTGGGATTCTGTGGGTGGATGGTTTGCCGAACATAAGCAAAAAATTATCCTTCTAGCGGTAGTTGTTGTGTTGGCAGTTGCAGGCATAACGTATAAAAAAGCTTTGGATAAAAAGCGTCACACAGTTGCGATGGATGCTTTTATTGAGCTTCAGGATGACTTGAAAAGCATAGATGAGCCCAATAAAAAAGTAGAAAGAATAGATCAATACATCAATAAGTATAAAAATACCCCCATTGTTGCTATGGCCTATATGTATTCTGGTATTGAACAGATGAACCTTGGTCAAGAACAAGAAGCTCAGAAGGCTTTTGAGTTGGCTAAAGAAAAATTACCACACAATCAAAAGATTTTTGCTCTAGAATCTCTGGCCCAGCTGGCATCAAAACAAGAAAAATTAGGAGAGGCTCAAAAGTATTATCAAGATATTCTTAGAATGAAAGAAGTTCCTCTTCAAGACTATTATGCTTGGAACTTGATTGTGTTATACAAGCAAGACAATAAATTAGAAGATCTAAACAGCTTATGTGAAAATTTTTCTCAACGTTATCCGGAGTCAGCTTTTTTGGATAAAGTCAAAATTTATTGTGCTCAGTAAGCCGGTAAAGACTTGGATTTTTATGATGTTAAAAAAACTATTGATAAGTATTACGATTGCTGTATCCCTCATGGGAAGCTTTGACACTGCCAATGCCTTTGAACTCCCTAAAAAGAAATTAACCTATTTGGATCGGCCGCATTTTAATTTTGGAGTTGGTTTTGGAAGTACGCAGTTGGTTCATGGTGGAGACACAATAGAGGGCAGGCATGGTTTTTCTTTTCGTATTATGGCTGGGCACCATCTCAGTAAAAATTTAATCGCTGAGGTTTTTTATCAAGTCTCCAGTTTTAAATTTTACTCACCAGACCCTGTATCGGGTGCAGACCCCTTATTGACCAGAGCGGGTATATCAGAACAAGTGATCAGAGCCAGTTATGTTTTTGATAAAAGGCGTTTTCAACCCTATGTTTCAGTTGGAGTGGGCGGGTATCATTTTTTTGGTGAAGATGCTCAAACAGCGTTAGCCTTTCCATTTAACTTTGAAGTGCCTGTGTCTGTGGGTTTAAGAAGCTTTTATGCCAAAGATAGGTTTTCTTTTGATGTAGAGTTTATGTACAGGTTTTTGTTTGGAGAGAATCAAGAGCAAGATGTGTTGAACCTGTTAAATGTCGATAAAATATCATTTAATGCAATTTCAATCATGGGAACCTTTACCTTTCATACTTTTTAATGCTTATGTTTAAACCAAGATATAAAGTTTTGTTTTTTTTACTGTTTTGTTTTCTTAGTCAAGCATGCACTAAAGCACCTTTAACGTTGGTCAAGCAAAGAGATGTTGCTTCTGGACTTAAAACGGGCTTCAAACGCAATTATTTGGGGCTTGATGTTTTTGCCCATCATGAGAATTTGGTCTTTTTCCCCTTGGGAGCACGCAAACTGGCTGCTTATAATCTGGACAAAGGAAGAGTTATAAGAAAATATAAATTGGATGCACGTGTGGACAGCACGCCTTTTATAAACAATGGCAATGTGTTTGTAGCAACCATCAAAGGTACGGTTTACGGCATTGATATCAAAACTAAAAAAAACCTATGGGCCAATAATATTAAAGAAGCGGGTATTGGTACAATTGTAGGTGATGAACGTTACATTTATGTGACAACGGCTCAAGATAGCGTGGTTGCCTTAGATCAAGCCTCGGGCAAAGTCATTTGGAAATACGAAAAAGAATTTTATGAAGCAAAAAACATGACTGGCTTGTGGGCCGCTCCAGTGCTGGATATCAATAAAAACACGGGCCAATTTCCTCTCTTGGATGGAAGAATCATACAGTTAAATTTAGCCAATGGTAGAAGTCTAGATGAAAATACTCAGTTTTCTGTTATCAAAAATGAAGGTTTGTCTGCGCATAAGCAATTTAAACAGCATATTTACATCGCTCAGTACAAATCCAAAACGTTTTTAAAAAATACTGAATCTGGAGACATTGTTTGGGAAACCAGCAGCTTGGGAACCTATGCACTGCCTGTGCTGACACAAGATAGAGCGTATATGCCATTATGGGATGGGAGTGTAGAAAAAATAAACTTGAATACCGGTGAAGTTTTATGGACATCTAATCTTAAAACCAACTCGTGGCTGTCCATGGCTAAATACAAAGATTTTTTATTACTGTCTGATTCCAGAGGCAATACCTACCTGGTAGATAGCAACAAGGGTGATCTTTTGTGGACCTTCAAGCATAGACGCAACATTATTGGTCATCCCGTTGTACATAAGGGAAAGGTGTCTCTGTTTACGCAAGAAGGGGCCATTTACACCTTAAAGCTAAGATGAATGATACAAAAATTTTGCTTAGACTGTTCGCTTGTGTTATGAAGAGCAATCTTTTGTGGCGACGTAGCTCAGTTGGTTAGAGCGATGGTCTCATAAGCCATAGGTCAGCAGTTCAAATCTGCTCGTCGCTACCATACACATCAAAAGATTTTTCAGGGCGCCCAAAATTCTGTGATTCAATGCGCGCAGTGCTTAAATTTAGGCAGTTACTTTTCTTTGTAAGTGCTTGTAAATATTGCTTTATTTGTTGGAATAGTTTTTGCAAATTATAGTGCTCACTATGGGAAATGAAATTGATACTAAAAAAGTTAAAAAATTAAGAACATTCATGGCAATACTTGGACTTCTCAGTTTTTCTGTCGACGCCAAAGTGCTTCGACAAAATGAGATTTGGAGTAAAGAATATAAAATCCAAGACCGTTACTACAGCTCAACCAGCAATACCAACAATATGGTTGCGTTTAACTTGCGTGATGGCGATATATTGATTGAAGTAGATTATGCTAAACGATACATTAAGTCATTTTCTGGTGTGGTAAGAAATATTCAAGCCACGAGCTATAAAGCAGTGAAGCCCAGTTTGGATCCAAAAACCGGCAATCACAAGGTTAAAAACATCTTAAATCTTGAAGAAAAACAATATGCTCATAATGGACGTCATGACCGAGTATTGGAGTTTGACGTTCAATCGAGTAAAATTGATTTAAATACAAAACAACTGCATGCCTTAAGAGAAGCAGAAACCGTGAGTGTAGATTTGCAAAAACGTTACAGCAGCCGAGGATACGCTTATTTTGTTTTATTGCTTAAAGTAGATAATCAGGCTCCAATTGTTTTATTGCCTTGGAAGGTATAAACTCAAAGCCATACCGTGAATAAAGCATTAATTTTGCAGAATTAGGATCAAGCTTAGACATGATTGTTGTGTGTTTTTCAAAAAATTAAGATAGAGTAGAGGGTATGTCAAAACTCGACATATCTTTCATTGAGAGCACAAAAGCTAATTTTCCAGATACATGGATTGCCAGAACAGCAAAACATACCATTATCATTGATCCTGCTTTAAATCATGCAGCTATTTTAAAGCAGGTAACACCCAAAGAAATACAACAAAAAAAAACAGAAATTTGGTTAAGTTCATGCCATATGCAAAGCGGACCTTACGTCAATGAACTGGCTCAAAAAATGAATGGTTCCATTTACGCTCCATACAGTTTTTTACCGCATTATAGAAACTTTGCACAAACAGCAAAAACAATGAATCTCTGCGGTGTTTATCAACCCAAAATAAAAGCAGATTTAGTCCAAAGACTTACCCATCATTTTTCTACTGAATTTAAAGTGTACATGCTGTCTTCAAGCATAGCCATTCAATGGTTAGAGAAAAAATGTATTTGGTATCAAACTTTATTTTTATCCAATGAAGATCAAGACTTTATTGAGAAAGTAAAGCATGAACTAAACCAGTGAACTGATTGATAATATTGAAAAATTAATCTTTTGCTTTGATTTTAATTGACTCAAGAAAAGACTCTATTTTTTCAGGTGGCCGAGCAATAATCCCATGTTTAGCGTTAAAAAGAAGAATAGGGCGTTGCAATAATATGGGGTGAGTAATCAATGCAGAAAAGATTTGGTCTTGAGTGGAGCTTGCATTGAGCTCTATAGAGTAGGTGTCTAAATCCTTATGACGAACAATGTCCCAAGCAGAAACGTTAAGAATACGGACCAGGTCAGCCAATTCTTGCCGTTGTAAACCCACCTTAATATAATCAACAGCACAATAAGAACAGTTGTACTGATCGAGTATTTCAAATGCTTTTTGAGACTTGCTGCATGAGGGATTGAAATAAAATATTAGGGCTTGAGACATCATAAAAAAAGGCAAGTTAATTTTACAAGAACTTGCCTAATCCATTAAAAAAATTTTATGGTTTATATGTTACTAAGCTACCAGCTTGCTTTTCTCACGCCAGATATTTGCCCTTCAGAAGCAAGTTTTCTGAACATAAGACGAGAAAGCTTAAACTTACGATAATTTCCTCTAGGACGGCCTGAAAGCAAACAGCGGTTCCTCACACGAGAAGGTGCTGAGTTTCTGGGTAATGCAGCAAGCTTTTGACTTGCAAGCATTCTTTCCTCAAGAGGGATGGATAAGTCTGTGGTCAGCTTTTTTAAGGCCTCACGCTTAGCTTTGTATTTTTTTACAAGATCAATTCTATGATTGTTTTGTGCTATTTTTCCTTGTTTTGCCATTAGGAGAGCAGGTTTAACGCAAGAAAATATAAAATGCAAACAAAAAATGCATAATTAGCTTGATTTTTTTCTAAATTAAAGTAAACCAAGCCAGCAGTTTGTAATTTTATACACAAGGTCAGATATTAAGTCAGTTTTTAAGTATAAAAAACCTTATGTCTTGTGTCATGGCCAAAAAGGATTGAATCATGCGTGAAATTATTTATTTATTGTCAACAGCTGGCACAGGGTATTTTTATACAACCATGCGCAATAAGCGAACCAGCACCGAGAAATTAAAAATTAAAAAATATGATCCCAAAGTAAGAAAGCATGTTGTTTTCATTGAAGACAGAAAGCTGAGCAAGTCTAAAGGAAAAGACTTTTCAAGTCAGTTGTAAATTTATTATAAGTTTTAGGAGATAAGATTGTGGCTAAAGTATGTGAAATAACTGGAATTAAACCTATGACAGGCAACAGAGTAAGTCATGCCAATAATAAGACCAAACATAGACAGTTACCTAACTTGAAATCAAAAAAATATTATATTCCAGAAGCGAAGCGTAATATTACATTAACATTATCAACCAGTGCAATTCGTTCAATTGAGAAAATGGGCGGTATCAGTGCAGCGATTGTTAAAACAGACGCATCAAAGTTGTCTGAACGTTTGCAAAAAATCAAAAGACAAATTCAAGCTTAATTAACATCTTTTGTTGAATATTCTGCTTTTAAAAAACCCTTTGAGCATTAAAGTTCAAAGGGTTTTTTTTATAATAAAATCAAATAAGTATTTGTTGAAATGGAAGTGTTAGTTAAAGGTTTCTCAAGATTTTAACCAAGCTTGTAAGCTTGCTCATTTTATCAATAGGAGCATTAACGGCCAGATTTGAAAATTGGTAGGCAATTTGTAAGGTTTTGCTGACATGTTCTACTTGTGAAGCCTGATAAGCATTTTTTTGTTTGAGTTGAGTTTCAAGTTGATCCAAACCTTCAATAGCATCATCCAATATTCTTAATTCTCTAGCCTTAAAAACATTGGCAATAGAGCGCCATAAGTGCTCATCTACTTTATAATAATACTTTCTATCATTGGGCACTTTAACCCGTTTAGCAACACCCCATTGTTGAAGTTCTTTTAAAACAGTATTCACATTGCCTGCTGAAATGGCAAAGGCTTCTTGAATTTGAATTGGGCTTAAAGCTGTTTTTCTGAGGTAAAGAAGGGCCCATACTTTGCCTAAAAGGCGTTTAAAGCCCCATTGCTCAACCAGATCAGCAATAATATTAGAAAAAACAAGCTCTTGCTCATTGATTAAGCTAGTGTTGTATTGTGAGTCAACATCAGAACTAGAAATCAAGGGACTTACTGAGTTTTCTTTATATTGTATTTTGTCCATAATAACTCGTTTAATACTTTACCATAAATTTTTATTCTATAGCAGCAATCATTTCATTATTCTGGGACCAGTCCAGCCAAACATTTTGCATAGAGGTAATTTTTTTAGCATGTTGGCCATAAAATTCCGCTAGTTGGGTTGCTTTGTGTTGAAAGTCTTTTAACTCTTCTGGGCTCATCTCGGTAATATCCATATAATCATTTTTTTGATAATTATTGATAAACGCTATCCCTTCATCTAATGCAGATTGAGCTTTCAAAAGTTCATTTTCTAATTTTTGTGCTTGTTCTATTTGCATACTGAGGTCAAGATCGTATTCTTTTGCTTTAAGATCAATAAGTGTTTGTATAGACTCCCTAATACTTTTTACCGTTGGGTTCACATTATCTTTTGTAGTATTTAATATTGTTTGGATAGCAATTAAATATTGTTCGATATCACCTTCAGTTTTGACTCCAGCATATTTTTTAAATACCTCAAGTATTTGAGCCCCCAATGTATAGCCAAGGGTTAATTGAACCATAACCCCTTCAACGCCACCCATACGATCAATACCCTCCATTAAACCTAAGGATGCCTGCATGGTTTCTTGCATGGTGTTTACAGAGTTTCCAATATCAAGAGATGAAATTTGTGCTAAAACATTTTTGAGTTGGTCAATCATGCCATCATCTTCAGTGAATTTTGAAAAACTGTTGATGGTTTTAGACATTTCTGCAAAGTTTTTTGAAATATCGTTCATGGGTTGCGACATTTTGTTGAATTTTTCGTCAATAGAGCTGTTCAACTGTTCTAAATTTTGGTTGGTTTCTTTTAAAATTTTATTGGTCGTACATGAACAAAGAAAAAAGAAAGAAACCAGCATGGAAGTGAAAATTTTATTTTTCATGATATGAATTCTGAATATTCAAAAATAATTGAAAATTCAATTGATAAATTGTCGCACTTTAGAATTAAAGTCTACTGATTCAGAATTCGCATAAATTATCTATTTTTAGCTAAATATGCTAGGAAAAATATATGAATTCTTTGATGTATGATGCTTTGATGCTGGTTTCTTTTGGTGGGCCTGAAAAAAATGAGGATGTCAGGCCTTTTTTGGATAATGTTTTAAAAGGTAAGCCTGTCAGTGAAGAAAGAAAAAAAGAGGTGGCTGAGCATTATTATTTGTTTGATGGTAAAAGTCCTATCAATGAGCAAAATCGAGCGCTGATTGCATGTATTAAAAATGAGTTAGAAAAAAGGAATATAACGCTTCCAATTTACTTTGCAAATCGCAACTGGCAACCTTTTATCCCTGAAACCATACAAAACATTGTTCAAGACCAAAAAACAAAAACTTTGTGTATGTTTACATCAGCGTTTTCGTCTTTTTCAGGGTGTAGGCAATACAGAAACAACATTGAAGAGGCAAAAGCACATTTAGAAAACCCTAAAAGCTTCCAGTATGATGTTTTAAGAAAGTATTACAATCACCCTAAATTTATTCAGTGTATTGCTGAGCGTTTTAAAGAGCAAGAAAACAGTCAAGGCATAAGCTACTCACAAGCAGATACAAAAGTATTGTTTACAGCACATAGTATTCCTACAGTCATGGCCAAAGCCAGTGATTATGTTATGCAGCTAGAAGAGAGCTGTCGTTTGGTTGCAGAGTATTTGGATATAAAAAACTGGCAGTTGGTGTATCAAAGTAGAAGCGGTTCACCACGTACACCTTGGCTAGAACCAGATATCTGTGATGCAATAAAACAAATTAGTGATAATGATAAGAATACAATTAAAAATCTTTATGTTTGTCCTATAGGATTTATTTCTGATCATATGGAAGTGATTTATGATTTAGATACCGAGGCAAAACAGATTGCTAAAGAAGAAAACTTAAACTTTATAAGAGTACATACGCCAGGTACACATAGTGTATTTGTTTCTATGCTGGTCGATTTAATTGAAGAGGTCTTGTATCCTCATGAAACAGAAAAATTGGCGATAGGTCATTACGGAGCTAGAGAATTTTGTCCACCAAACTGTTGTCAATGGGAAAAAAGAGGGTAAGCATGCACAAGCAAAAGAAAATTTCAAAACAGATAATTTTTTTATATTCTATAAGTCTATTTTTTGTAGGTTTTATGTTTTCTTGTGCCAGTAAAACAAGTCAAACAAATAGCTTGAATCAATCCCAAAAAAACAATGAAAACATTTTAAGTAGTGCAGAAAACAATCTCCAACATAGTTATTCTTTTTTATTGGGTAAGTGGCAGGGAGAAGTGATGACCAACAGTTCTGACCCAACTGGCGGTGGAACACCGACATTGGGAGAAACAGGTACAGAAGTCGAAATAAGCCTTTTTAAAAGTGATCAAGGCATTGAAGGTAATTTGAATATAGGCCAAGTACAAGAGCAGTGGCAGTTTATCAATGAACAGCATATTTGGTCTGATAACAACATTAAAGTCTATACCCAAGAGATCGCTCAAGAGCAACTACCCAACTGGATCAAGGCACGCATCATGAACTATAAATACAGTGATCTTGCGGTATTTAAATATTTGGCATGCCATAAGCTGGATAATTCTAAACAAGACTGTGAGGTTAAAAAAGATTTACCTGCAGGTATTATTGATAATGGTGTTTGGGTGTTTTTGATTCAAGGTGAGAACTTGTTTGTTAATGTGTATTACTCTTATCCATCAGGTGGACAAAGAATTTTAGAGCAAAAGCTCAGTCGAAGATAAAACAAGACTATAAACGCCTTATCATTGTTGGATAAAGCGTTTTATTGGATGTCTTTTATCTATTTTGAAGATTGACAAAGGTCTTTTTGTGATCTCCAGTATAGACTTGTCTTGGTCTGAATATACGGTTATCTTCAAGTTGTTCAACCCAATGAGCTAACCAGCCACTAACACGAGCTGCAGCAAAGATAGGTGTAAAAAACTCTTGGGGAATTCCCAATTGGTGATAGACCAAGCCAGAATAGAAATCAACGTTTGGATATATCCCTTTTGCCGATAAACGTTTTTCTGCTTCATTTTCTAGCTTTTCTGCAATAGCAAGCAAACCACCTGCATTTTTAAATAAATCTTTGGCCAAATCTTGTAAAATTACCGCTCTTGGATCTTTGGTTTTGTAAACTCGATGACCCAAGCCCATGATTTTTTGTTTGTTTTGAATTTTGTTATCTAAAAAAGCTTCAACATGATCTACATTTTCTATTTGTCTTAGAGTGTCCATGACAGCTTCATTGGCACCGCCGTGGAGTGGACCTTTGAGTGAAGCTACAGCCCCAGCTATCATTGCAAAGGGATCGCTTAAGGTTGAGCCTATAACGCGTGCAGTAAAAGTGGAGGCATTGAGTGTATGCTCAGCATGTAAAATTAGACAAGCATCCATGACTCTGCGTTCATAGTGCGAAGGTTCTTTATTAGTGAAGCTTAACAATAAGTTTCCTGCAATGCCTAGCTCAGGATCGGGTGTCAGGTTGGCCATGCCTTGTTGGTGACGATAAAAAGCACCTATAATCAAAGATGTTTTTGCAATCAGCGTATAAATGGCTTTCCACATATCTTCTGAGCTTGCTTTTTTAGGGTAAGGGCTCACCATACCCAATGTTGCAATGCCAGTTTGTAATGCGCTCATGGGATGCGCTTGTGAGGGAAAAAGAGAAATGATTTTTTGAATTTCCTCTGAGATAAACATGCGTTGGTTAAGATTAGAAATAAAATCAGTTAACTCTGATTGTTTAGGTAATTTTCCAGTTAAAAGTAAATAAGATATTTCTTCAAAGGTGCATGAGTCGGTTAGGTCTTTGATTGAAAAGCCCCTATACTCTAAAACGCCGTTGATACCATCAACAAAAGAAATCGACGATTTACATGCAGGTACGCCTTCAAGTCCAGGTTTAAAGTTTTCAAGTGATGTGTTTTTTACAGTCTCGCTCATGCGCGCACTATCGCTGGAAATGAAAAGAATATCAAGCTTTTTAGTGCTAGAGCTTTAAAATTTTTGTCTGAACTGAAATTGATCAAAGGTATTGAGTTTTGTATTGACGTGTTGCGCAAATCTTGCTACTTGTAGAGCTGTTTTGGGGAGTGTCATGTATAGGATTAAACAATTCATAGTAAAAATTAGCATAGTGCTTGGTGTTGTATTAAGTGTTGAGGGTGTATTTGCAAATAACAGTGATTATCAAACATTTTATGGAACAACGGAAGTTGAATCAGGTTCAGTTGACGTTCAATTATTTCATCTAGGTCAGCGCTATGTTAATTTAAGGAGTCATAGCTGGGTTAAGCGACACTTTTGGACGCTAGAAGCCTCTGTCTTTGGCTACGTTCTTGAGTGCGAAGACTTGCAAACATGGCACTACTTTAATACGGTGATTGATCGAAATGTTGCACAACGCTATATATATTGCGTAAATCAGAACAGTCCGTATGGTATAAGGGTAAGGTTTGATCATGATTTTGATTTCTTGAGCCCGCATCGATCTTATGGGGAGCTTAAATCAAACCTGGGATATGCTGAGGTTTATGAGAAAAGCTCAACGGATACAAAAAGTGGTAACTATAGAAACCCAAATAAACGTTTATTTGATCGATTTACCATGAACGATGAGCACTGTTTGGTCAAAATTAACTTAAGAAAAGACGTTTCTGAACTTAAGGATTAAAATTACAAGTTAAGAAAGGCTTGAATATGCTTAAAATATTAAAAATGAGTTTAATGAATGCGCTTAGCCTATGTATTACAGTAGTCTCAGCTCAGAGTCATCAATACTATCAAGATTTAATGGCTCAGTATCATAAAGATAATAGTTTTGCTCATAAAGAAATCAACATTGAGATGATTAATGGCGGAGAGTGGAGCACCAACTATCACGGCTTTGTTCATGGAAACGGTGCTGTTGGAGACTTTATGATTTATATCAATGCCCAACTGTTGTTTTACTCTGATGATAACCCTGGTACTGATGAATACTGGGCAAAATTGAATGTGATGGAAGGGCCTTATACTGGAATAAAGCACTCCAGCTTTGACCCAGGCGATACGATGAGAAATCTAATTCAAGAACTGATGGACATGTATTTTCCCAACGGTGATACGCAGGAATTAACTTTTATGAATCAAAAGGCGCATTTTGCTATGCTGTACACCTGGGATACCAAGGCTGTTTATGCTAAACTGCAGTGCAGAAAACTTAATAAGGAAAAAGTTGAGTTGGAAAAAGAAACTTTGATCTGCATTGAGGAGAGCTCAATTGGACAGTTTTACACAGAGTATTGGATTCTAGAAAGAGAGATCCTTTCTTAAGCTCTAAGTCTTACATGTTTTCATAGCGTGGGCCACCGCCAGATTCGGGAGGGGTCCAGGTGATGTTATCTTTTGGACAGTTGATGTCACAGGTCTGGCAGTGCACGCAGTTGGTAAAGTTTAAAACCATTTTTTTATTGTCGCCGTCTTTTTGTAAATCATAGACGTTGGCTGGACAAAAACGATTACAAGGCGCTGCATACTCATCATCACAATGATCATAGCAGATAGACGTATCTCCAATGATTAAATGCGAAGGTTGATCCTCTTCATGAACGGTTCCAGAATTAAAAATAGATGTGAGTTTATCAACATGATGCTCTTTTTTGGAATAATCAATGGCAGGGGATTTGGCAATGGGCAAATATGATTCTCTATCAATATGAGACGGCATAGGGTCAATAAGGCCTCGACCACCCGTGATTTGTTGCACACCTATATGTAAAAATGCTTCGGGTAAACCTTTTGCCAGAGCTTGGTGGAAATTTCGGGCTTTATACAAATCCTTACCTTCTTTGCTTTTTAAATAAGCTTCTTGATAAGGTGCTAAGTGATCAGCTGTAAAGTCTTTCTCATCTTTGTACAAAGAGAAAATTTGATCCGCAGCCAATATTCCAGAACGCATGCCGTGATGAATGCCTTTAAGCTTGGCAATATCTAATAAACCTCCACACTCGCCAACAAGTAAGCCACCATCAAAATAGAGTTGCGGCATGGAGTAATAGCCACCAGCAGTAATGGCTTTGGCGCCGTAAGATAATTGTTTGCCACCATCAATCATTTTTGCAATCAAAGGGTGAGCTTTTAAGCGTTGCAACTCTTGGTAGGGTTCAATATGAGAGTTTTGATAATCCAAACCTACAACCAAACCAATTGTTAAAACATCATTTTTAAAACCATAAATGAAGGTACCCCCAACCGTTTTTCTATCCAAGGGATAGCCCAGAGTATGAATCACGCTACCGGGTTTGACGGTTCCTGGTTTACACTGCCATACTTCTTTAACTGCAGTTTCATAAACTTGTGGATTTTGCTTGTTTTGTAAGTTTAATTTTGGAATCAATTGTTTGGTTAAATAGCCTCTAACCCCTTCACCAAAAACAATACATTTGGCTTTAATGTCCACACCAGGTTCAAAGTTAGGTTTTTGTTCACCTTTGGCATTGATGCCTTGGTCTTTGGTTCTAACGCCTACAACTCTGTTGTTCTCATATAAAACTTCATTACCGGTAAAGCCATTAAATATATTAATGCCCAGTTCAGTGGCTTTTTCACCCAACCAACGGGTTAATTTTGATAAGGAAGCAACATAGTTGCCTTTGTTGTGCATCTGTGGGGGGATAATAGGAAATTTGATAGAGCCTTTCTCTTTAAGAAAGTAAACACTCTCCTTAGTAACAGGAGCTTCAACAGGACAGTTTTGTTCAAGAAAATCAGGAAATAACTCTGCTAAAGGTTGTGGGTTAAATACTGCACCAGAAGCTTGATGTCCACCCAATTCAGCGGCTTTTTCAATGATGGCTATCATTGGTTCAAGAGAGCTTCCATTTTTTTCATTATGAGTTTTTATATTTTGCGCCAAGCGAATAGCCGCGGCAAGACTGGCAGGGCCAGCACCAACAAATAAAAAATCAACCTCTAAAACTTCTCTCTGTATTGTATCTGTCATGAGGCATAATTTACATAGAATCAGTAAGCGTGACCAGTAAAAGGCCAAAAATAGGGATATTTTTATGCGTTTTTAAATAAGTTTACGCTAGATAAGATCGCAACTTGCATATTTGTTTTGCATTGGATAGTTAATGGGGGTGAGTAGTAACACATTTCCAAAAATTGAACTGAGTGTTTTAGAGCGTTTTTTTGATGATTTTCCGCAAGGAGGAAAGTTATTGATTTTAACCCACGACCATCCTGATCCAGACTCCATTTCAAGTGCAGCGGCTTTAGCTCAAATTGCACAAGTATTGGGTAAAGCAAAGACCACCATTGCCTATGGTGGTATTATTGGTAGAGCTGAAAATGCACACATGGTTAAATACTTAAAGTTAAAGTTGGTTCCGGTTGAAAAAGTTAAGTTTGATAAATACGATAAAATTGCCATGTGTGATACGCAACCGACAACCGGTAACAATGCGCTACCGGATGGGATTACTCCTGATTTGGTGATTGATCATCACCCTAAAATAAAAGCAACCAAAGATGTTCCATTTGTGGATATTCGTTTGGATTATGGAGCTACAGCCAGCATTTTATGTGAATATTTAGACAAATTTGATTTACAAATTGATCAAAGCTTAGCAACAGCATTGCTGTATGGAATTAAATCAGAAACCCAAGACTTGGGTAGAGAAGCTTATGCGGTTGATATTGAAAGTTATTTAAAACTGTTTCCACTGGCCAATAAAAAATTATTATCAAAAATTGTTAACCCAAGAGTATCGGAACAATATTTTAAAGATCTGGTTTACGCTTTGCAAAAAGCGCATTGGGTGGGCAGTGCATTGGTCAGTCATTTATCAGATGTTGATTCTCCAGATATTGTTCCTGAAGTAGCAGACTTGATTTTAAGAGCTGAAGGCTGCAGTTGGGCCTTGTGCACAGGTCAATATGAAGGGAATTTACACTGTTCTATTAGAACAACCAATGTCAGAAAAGATGCAGGAAAGTTGATGAAAGCATTGATGAAAAGTTTTGGTGGTACCGGCGGCGGACATTTGCTGATAGCCGGTGGTAAAATTGCTGCTCCAGGCATGGAAGCTTGGCAGATCCATGAGTTACAACAACAACTTGAAGAAAAATTTCTTAAAAAAATAAAAAAAATTGATCAAAGTCAGTCTCAACTTATTGAGCCAGAGCAATGATTGAATAAAGCGTGAAGATATGGATTGGCGGCCACTCAAGGAAAAATTAAATGGTGAGTTGTTTTGGCAAGGGCAAACCTTACAAGACTATGCCTTGGATCAATCTATTTTTTCAATGACTCCTCAGGCGGTTGCTTACCCAAAACACCATCAAGATTTGCAGACAATCATTGAGTTTTGTCAAAAAAACAAGATCAATATAACTCCCAGAGGAGCAGGATCAGGTGTAGCAGGTCAATCAATAGGGGATGGGATGGTTGTTGATTGTAGCCGATATATGAATCAAATTTTTCCGATAAACGAAAGTCATAACTATGTTTGGGTAGAGCCTGGTGTTACCTTGAAAAAACTTAACCAATATTTAAAATCCTATTCCAGAAAATTTGCCCCCGACCCAGGATCATCGGAGTACTGTACGCTTGGCGGTATGTATGCTTGTAATGCTGCTGGGCCATTAGGACTTAAATATGGCAGTACCAAAGACCATGTGTTGGCGTTTGATTTATTAAGCAGCGATTTAAGAATAATTAACAGTCAATCTCAAGACAGTTTTTTTTCAAACCTTGTGCAACAGGTACAGCAATTTTTTTTACATAACAAAATAAAATTAAGTTCTGTCAAAAAAAACTCCAGTGGTTATAATTTTGCAGCCTTACTAGAAGAACCACCAGCAATAGAAAAATTTTTTGCCGGTACAGAAGGCACTTTGGGCTTTGTGACTCGCTTGCAACTTAAAACGGTTTCTTTGCCTACAGAGCAAAATTTAAAAATTTTTCGTTTTAATACTATTGAAGATGCTGTAGCAACCGTTAGCGCTATCCTTAATGACTATAAACCCGATGCCTTAGAGCTTTTGGATTCTTGGATTTTAAAGGCTTTATCAAAACAATACAATTTTTTTAAAGCAATGATTGAGCATGAAAACAATGTTTTTTTATGTGCGCAATGGGAAACAGATCCAAGTCTATTTAGTAGAAAAAATAAAAACTTGGATACGGTTTATGAAACAAGCAATGATGATGACATCAAGCAGTTTTGGACCATGCGTAAGCAAGCATCACCCATTTTGCATGAGCTTAACAAAGATAGAAAACCTTTACGGTGTATTGAAGATACCGTTGTTCCGCTAGAACTGCTTGAACAATATATCATTGAATTAAAAAAAATTTTAAAAAACTACGACTGTTCTGGTCCTATTTTTGGACATATTGGCATGGGTCACGTGCATGTTAATCCATGGATTAAAATAGAAGATAATATAGACATTTATTTAAATCAGCTCATGCAAGATGTTTATGCCTTAGTGGATAAATACAGTGGAAGTATATCAGGAGAACATGGAGATGGTTTCTTAAGAGCGCCCTACGTGAGTCAATATCAACAAGAGCTGATGCCTCTGTATAAACAAATAAAGCAACATTTTGACCCTATGAATCTATTTAATCCTGGCAAAGTTTTTGGACCCAACAGATTAAGCAAAGAAAACTTAAGAGACTTGAAATCTCCATGGAATAATATACAAAGCCATAAATAACTCTGCAAGATGAAGATTTATGGATTTTTTACTAATAGAGATTAAAGTATAAGTCTCTTTACAGCTCATAAAAAGTAGCTTGCGCAAAAGTATTTAAATTATAAAAGAGTGGAGTAGATATGCCTGTATGGATGTTGATTGTTGAATGGTTAGCCAGACTTGTTCTGCTGCTTTTGCTTTGTTTATCGGTTTGGTCAATTGCCATTATGTTTGATCGTAAAAAATACTTTTCACGTATTTTAAAAGATTTACCCAAGGCAAATTGGGATAAAGAATTAAAAAATTTAGATCACAGTACCATGCAAACTTCTGATAAACTTTGGCACAGAGCGTATGCATTTATAGCTAAAGAAAAGCAAGAACAGAAAATAGAAAAAGCCTTTGAAACATTCACCTTGCAAGAAAAGCCAACTATGAACAAAGGCCTTTCTGTCTTAGGAACTCTGGGGGCTACAGCACCGTTTATAGGTTTGTTTGGAACAGTTTTGGGTATCATCAATGCCTTTGGGGATTTATCCATTAACTCACAAAATACCAATAAAATCATGTTTCTTTTGGCTGAAGCCCTTATTCTGACTGCAGTAGGTTTGTTGGTGGCTATTCCTGCCGTGATTGCATTTAACTACTTCAAACAAAAAATGAATATGGTTTTAGAGCGTCTTGTGGCCATGAAGAATACCTATCAAAACTCACAGGAGTAAATTTTTATGGCAATGCAAGTGAATGACAATGATGAAGGTTTGTTTGAGATCAACATTACACCTTTTGTGGATGTGGTTTTGGTGTTGCTGGTTATTTTTATGGTAACCGCTCCAATGATGGTACAGCAAGCCTTAGAGGTTAACTTGCCGCAAACACAGACAGCAGATGCAATTCAAAAAACAACCTTGTCTGTGGGTATTACAGCCAACAATCAATACTTACTTAATGGAAAATTGATGACCTTACAAACAATCAATGAACAAGCTCAAAAAGCGTTTGAAGAGTCCAAAAATGTACAAGTTATTTTTGCAGCGGACTTGGATTCAAAACATGAGGCAGTGGTTAAAGCCATGGATGTTTTAAGGCAAACTGGGATTACGCAATTTGCTTTTCAGGTGATTAAAAAAGACTAATAATGCGCGAAGCTTTAAAAAAATCATTATGGCTTCATGCTTTGTTGGTGGGGCCGGTAACTGTTCTTGTAGTATTACAAAGTATGGTGAGAGTCCCTGTTTTAGATAAAGTTGAGTTTGAAGTCATCGAAAAAACCATTTCCAGTGATAAAAAAATTGTCAAAATTGAAGAACAAGAAGTCAACTCAGTCAAACAAAATGAAAAACAAGAACGCATCTTTGAACAACCGGTAAAAGAGGTGTTTGGTTTGCAAAAAGACACCTTACTTGATGAAGGTTCCAATGCCGATAACACGGTATCCATTAAAAAAGGCAATACAGTTTTAAAAGAACAAGATAATGAGATTGCAGAAAATGATGATCCCTTGCCTGTGCCAAAACCAGAATACATGGTGACACAGATGCCCATACTTATTAAAAAAGTTACGCCGGTATATCCAAAAAAGGCTAAAGACAGTGGCTTTGAAACCACAGTTGAACTGAATGTTCTTATAGACGAAAAAGGAATTGTTAGGCTAGTAAAGCTTGTTGACGATCCCGGTATGGGGATAGGTCAGGCAGCGATTGAGGCCATGAGACAATTTAAATTTAAGCCTGCAAAAATAGCGGGAAAACCTGTAGCAGTGGAGATAAGGTATGAAATTGAGTTTGAAATTAATTCCTAAAATGTGCTTCTATTTAGTTCTCATGCAAACGCAGCTTATTTTTACGCAAGAAATTACTGAGCCAAATATTAAAGTTGATTCACAGCTTGATCTGACAAACACTGTAAAAAACGACAATACTGTGCAAAAACTTTTATCGGGCGATGAAAAAAAAGCCAATAGCAATGATGATGTTACAAACGAAAATGTTACAGTTAAAGATTTGTCCTGCTCAGCTACATTTATATTGAAAGAAAAGGGAACTAGAAAACCACTTGTTAAGTCGAATATGTACCTTCTTCCAGAAGGACGCAAAGAAGTTTCTGATGAAAAAGGTCAAGTATTTTTTGAGGCAATTGTATGTGGCAGCCGGTCGTGGGTTGTTAACATTTCAGGATATAAAAGACTCGATATTAATAAAAACATTTCTCAAGGGAAAAAAACCACAACTACATTGTATATAGAGCCTGTCCAAGACAAGGTATATAGAATGGTTGTGACGACAGATGCCAATAAAAGAGATGGCTCAAAAAGAACCATAGATCAGGACAAGTTTATTAAGGCCATTGGTTCAAGAGGTGACCCAATTGTTGCTTTAGAAAATGAACCCGGCTTTAGTGGTTTCTCAGACCAGGGTGGTATTATTTTACAAGGTGCAGACCCTGAGGATACACGGTTTTATGTCAATGGCCATGAAATTCCATTGATATTTCACAGTTTGGGTTTTTCTTCTGTTTTTGTTCCTGAGTCAATTCAGTCCGTTGATTTATTAACTGCCGGTTTTGGTAGTGAATATGGGCGGACCGTTGGTGGTAATATTAATCTAACAACACGAGACCCTAAATTGGATAGATTGCATGGTATGGCCTATGTTGATCTTCTAAATGCTGGAGCTCTGGTTCAAGGCCCTTTAGATAAAGATAAAAAGCATAGTTTTTGGCTTGGAGGGCGGGTAAGTTACATTGGACCTGTATTTAATTTGGTTACCGGTGATGATGATAATGTTCAGTTTAATACCGTCCCTCAATTTTTTGACTTGCAAGCCAATTACCAATGGAAAATTAATGAACAATGGACCTTTGATGTTTTAGGTTTTGGTGCGCAAGATGTTTTACGATTGAGAATTAAAGATAACGAAGACCCTAGCTTAAGAGGGGATATCAGTTTTAAAACAGCATTTTACCGATTTATTCCTCGCATACGGTACAGTTATGGAGAAAAAAATAGTGTATCTCTATCAACTGCACATGGCTTAGACTTTATTAATCAAGAGTTGGATGACTTTTTTTTTGATGCCACCAACTATGCTCCAACCATAAGAGGGGAGTGGCAACATCATTGGCATGATCAATTCAATACAGTTTTGGGTCTTGATACTAAGTTTACGCATTTTAAGGCAGATTTAAGTGTTCCTTCAGGGACATTTCAAAACTCAGAAAGTGATGCTGTTCCGGAAGCCTTAAGAGATGTAATTACAAAAACAATTGATGAAAAGTTTTGGGATTTGGGAGCCTATACACGATTTAATCTTAGTACAGAAAATCAAACATGGTTATTTTCACCCAATGTGCGCTTTGATTATTCTGAGCTAACCGATGAGTTTCATATTTCACCTCGTTTGGAAATTAGAAAAAAATTAAATCCTATTTGGACCTTACGTGCAGCCAGTGGCTTTTATTATCAAACACCACAAGCTCCTGAAGTTGAAGCCTCTTTTGGTAATCCGGATTTAAAAGATGTAAAATCTATTCATTACGCTTTGGGTGTTTTGTTTGATACGCGTATTGATAAAACAACGGGGCTGTTTGGGGATATGACTCTGTTTTACAGAGACATCAGTAATGTTGTTGTAGATACCGATGAATTGATTGATCGCAATGGCGTGCTTGAGCCTTTAAGGTATACCAATGGCGGAGACGGCTATGCGGCAGGTGCTCAGTGGGCTCTAAATTATAAACATAAAAAATTTGAGTCGGCGTTATCGTACACTTTGTTATGGAGTGAAAGAAAAGAAGAGGGAGAAGAGTTTAGACCTACCAATGGCGATCAACGTCATAACTTTAATATGCGTACACGGGTGTACTTAAATAATTGGGAGCTTTCAGCACGTTTACGTTATGTTTCTGGAGCAAGACATACACCAATTGTGGATGCTTACTATGATTTAGATAATGACATTTACATTCCTATTGAAGGTATTGAAAACTCTGAAAGAGTTCCTGACACGTTTCAACTGGATTTAAGAGCCGATAGAAAATGGCGTTTTGATCAGTGGATCATGTCTTTGTATATTGATATCTTAAATGTAACCAACCGTAAAAATGGTTTTGATTACGATTACAGTTTTGACTATTCATCAAGAGAAGTGGCAGCAGGTATTCCAGTATTGCCAACCTTTGGTATAAAAGGAGAATTTTAATGCAACAAAATAAATTATATATCTTATTATTAGGACTATGCTTTTTATTTTCGTGTGAAAGAGTGGAAGTAGATTTTTTTAATCTTGGCGAGTTTAGATTAATGGCGGTGATTGCAGATCAACCAGAAGTGGATGCCAGTATAAATAATACAGTAACACTAACCCCATGGATCAGCGATGTTGATGCTCAAGGCAGATTGGTATCATTGGATATTGTTGCTTGTTTAGATCCGGGTATTGGTTTGGGCGTAGAGCCAACCTGTCAAAGCAGTGACCCTACCTATCAGCAGATAGCCTATACTGATTTTGATACCAACACCTTAAGTGCTCAATACTTTAGTGGTGCCATGGATAGCTTTGATGTTTCCATACCTGCAGGTTTGCTGAGCATGCTGGATGCAGAAACACAATTTAATGGTGTAGACTATATCGTTTCAATGGTTTTTACTGCTGGCGATGCTGAAATTAAATCTGTCAAACGCATTAAGCTTTCAAGCAATCCAAGTCCCAATCAAAATCCAGCTTTTGAAGATATCTTGGTTGATGGGAGTGATTCGATGATGATCAATGATGGGAGTGAAATTGGTTTTACGATTCAAACAGGTTTTGAACCAGAAAATTACCAAGAATACGATACTGAAGGAACGTTGCAAAACCAAACAGAAAACTATTTGGTGACATGGTTTGTTTCTGGGGGAGTGTTGCGCTTTTCAAGAACAGAGCCGGGTCAAGATAACGAGTTTACACTGGATGACAGTGTGTCAGGAGAGCCGTTTGTTTTTGGTATATTAAGAGATAATCGTGGCGGCGCGGATATCATGTTTAAAGACTGATATGCAGAAAGTTATTATTGACACAGACCCAGGGATTGATGATTTTTTAGCCATTGCTGTTGCACAAGAAGCAAAAGCAATTGATCTTTTAGCCTTAACCACAGTCTTTGGTAATGTTAGAATTGAACAGACCACACAAAATGCTTGTTACATTGCGGGACTTTTTGATCATTCCTTTAAAGTCATTCAAGGTGCACAAAGCCCACTTGATAAAAGTATTTCTGGAAAACGTGATTCCAGTATGTTTCATGCCAAAGATGGCTTGGGCAATATTATCCATAATAAAAAAATCAATCTAGATCATATTGTACCGTCATTAACGGCTGCCCAATACATTGTTAATAAGGCCAATGAATTGAAAGGTGAATTAAATTTAATTAGCTTAGGTGCTTTAACCAATATTGCTATGGCTCTGGAGTTAGATCCAGACTTACCTAAAAAAATTAAACAAGTGGTGTGTATGGGAGGAGCGGTGCTTACGCAAGGCAATGCGACACCCGCGGCAGAGTTTAATTTTTGGAGTGACCCTTTAGCAGCAGATAAAGTTATATCTGCTGGCTTTAATTTGCACTTGGTCGGTTTGGATGTAACCCAAAAAATTGTATTGGACGATGTGTTTTTTGATGAAATGAAAACAATCAAAAAACCATTTATCAATGATTTGTATGAGGCTTGTCAGTTTTATTCCCAGTCATACAAAGAAAAGGTGAAAATTGCAGGTTGCAGGTGCCATGATCCATCAGCTGTGATGTACTTTTTAAAACCAGAACTGTTTAACTGTATCACAGGAGCAACAAGGGTTTTAAGTGAAGGTATAGGTGCAGGACAAACCATTCTTGACCAAAACTCTAAGCATAGTAGTCAAAAACATGCTTGGACCAATATTCAACCTATAATAGCAGCAGTAGAGGTCAAGTCAGAATTAGTAAAAACCAATATTTTACAGATATTAAACGCCTAAGTTAAATCAATATATACAGAGCTAGTGGTTAAGGCTGCTATGGTTTTCTTTGAAAGCATTAAGCAAAAAAAATTATTGGATATAACAAGCTCCACTATTAATATAGTGCCTAAGGGTATCTAAAGCATCCGACAGCACTAAATTTTCTGTGTTTGGTGTAGATACAATACGTGCTATTTCAGTTTTATTTTCATAGTAGTCTGAAAGATAAAATTTTTGAGGTTCTTCTGACCGAACAGAAACTTGATAGTAAGAATGGTTACCGAGTATGGATTTAATAAATTGAATGTAACAAGAAAAATGGAAACTAGGACCTAATGTTGGATGAACTTCTTTGTATTGGTGACCAATACCTATTTGCGCAAGACTAAAAAGATCTTGATCACACATTGACATTAATTTATTAACTTCTTCAGATATATTGTGTTGAGCATATGTTGTACCAAGCATTAAACTTAAAACTAAACTTAAAAAAATTTTATTCATCATACCCTGTTTCTGTTTATTAAATTAATCAACGCTTTGAGCTATTCACTGTTTTGGTAAGCCAATTTCAAGCATTTTTTCTACAGATTTTAAGGCTTTCAACCTCACATCTTCTTCAACGGTTATTTTAAAACGATCGTGCTTTAATGAATCTAAAACGCTGTTGAGGTTGGTCACTTTCATGTAAGGACATGCGCAGGATTGGTCACAGCTTTTATGTTGATAAATAGGATGAATCTCTTTATCCGGGCAGATTTTTTGGGCTTTTTGAATCAAGCCAATTTCTGTACCAATGATAAATTTTTGTTCAGGGCTGTCTTTAACAAAATCCAACATTTGACTGGTGCTTAAAACGGCATCAGCTTTGGCTACCACGTCTGGATTACACTCAGGATGAACAATAATGACGGCATCAGGATGCAGTTCAATGGTTTTTTCAAGCATATCTAGGCTAACGGCTTTGTGAACAGGGCAGTAGCCTTGCCAAGGAATGATTTTTTTATTGGACCCCTTGGCTTTAAGGGTTTTGCTGACCCAGTCAGCCAAATTTGCATCAGGACCAAAGAGTATGGTGTCGCTGGGCATGTTCTCAACAATATGCAGGGCATTGGAGCTGGTGCAACATACATCCGCTTCAGCTTTAACATCTGCACTACAATTGATATACATCACCGTATCTGCGCCAGGGTTTTCAGCTTTCCATTGCTTTAACTGTTCACCGGTTATTTCATCTGCCAATCCACAGCCAGCTTCAGTTTCAGGTAATAATACGGTTTTATCTGGATTAAGAATATAAGCTGTTTCAGCCATAAAACGTACACCACAAAATACAATGGTGTCACAGTCTACTTCTGTGGCCATTTTAGATAAGCCATAGGAATCTCCGATTTTATCGGCAATGTCATGGATTTCTGGTTTTTGATAATTGTGAGCTAAAATAAGCGCGTTTTTTTCTTTTTTTAAGCGCTCAATCTCAGCAATAAGGTCCTGACTGGACAGAGCTGTTTGCTCAATGTCTTGTTTGGAAGGAATATCTTCAAAGTATTTTAACTCAATCATGCGGCCAATATAGCTCTAATTGGCAAAAGGTCAACTCAAAAGGTACCTAAAGGTAGCCGGTTACTATAGGAACTCATCACAAACAAAGGTACCCAAAGTAACCGGCTACCTTTGGCTACTTATTCAAAGGTATCGTGTTTTTTTAGCGCAATTTGAAGGAGTCTTGGAATATAGTCCATTAAAATTTTGATTTCTCCGACAACAACTAAAACAAGAATCCATTGATGGTATATTGAATTTAAAAATGCTTCAGGGGCATACAGTGGGATTAAAATGTAAATAAAGGTCACAGCCGTAATATATTTGGGCAGAAGTTTAGGTTTAACTTTAAATAAACGCTTAAGCCACCAGGATAAAATGGGAACGGACATCAATTGGGAAAAGTTTCGGATTAAAACAATGAAGGCAAGCCACCAGGGTATGAAATGATTGATGTACAAAAAGCTATAATAAAAACAAGCAAAGGCTTTATCGGCAATGGGGTCAAGTAAAGCCCCTAAGTCACTGCACACATCGTATTTTCTGGCTAGATAGCCATCAAAGAAATCACTTAGCATTGAAAAAACTAAAACTATCAAGGCCAGATTAAAAGATTGATGATGATAAAAGTAAATAAAAACAGGAAAGAGAAGGACTCTTAAAAGACTTAAAGTGTTAGGAATATAAGCTATCATAAGGTATCTGTTAGCTTATATAGGATAAACATAATGATGAACAGCAATGAGTATAAAGTTTTACATGAAACTCCTACAGCGCAAGACTATTGTGATTTAAGAATAAAATGTGGTTTGAGTGCTAAAGATTTTGAAAGTGTTAAAACAGCATTGCCCAGAAGCATTTATGCTGTGCAAATTGTTCATGAAGGTAAAATGATTGCTATGGGCCGGATTGTTGGCGATGGGGGATGCTTTGTGCAAGTAACTGATATCGCGGTAGATCCAGAGCATCAAAAAAAAGGTTTATCCAAAGTCATCATGCAACAGATTATGGACTATATTTATAAAAACATCCCCAAGTCATGTTTTGTGACTCTGTTTGCAGATGTTGATTATCTCTATCAAAAGTTTGGTTTTGTTGTGTCTGAACAATCTATAGGCATGAAATTGCAACGTTCGTAAGAAATAAATACAAGAGGGTATAATGAATAAAGTACAAGCAATCATAGGTATTTTAACTTTTATTTTTATTGCATTTGCATTGAGTGAGAATAAGAAAAAAGCTCTAGCATGGAAGCTGATTGTAACATGTATAAGCTTACAACTTTTTATGGCTTTTATTTTACAGGGTTCTAGTTGGTTACAAAGTATTCTCTTAGGGTTAAATAAAGGAGTGCTGCTGATTGATGCTGCCACTCAAAAAGGCAGTTCATTTATGTTTGGTTACTTGGCTGGGGGAGATGTGCCTTTTGTTATACAAGAAGGTAAAAGCTCATTCATTATTGCATTCTCTGTATTGCCTATAGTCATGGTGGTGTCCGCTTTATCAAGAGTTTTGTTTCATTGGGGAGTATTACAAAAAATAATTCATGGTTTATCATTAAGTATTGAAAAAATTTTAAAAATAGATGCTTTAAGTTGTTTTGCCGTAGCATCCAGTTTCTTTTTTGGCATTATAGAAACCCCTTTGTTGTTAAGACACTACTTATTAAAAATGTCTAGAGCCCAGCTTTTTATTATGTTCACAGCATGCATGTCTACCATCTCTGGTACGGTGATGGTTTTGTATGCCAATGTTTTACAAAGTATTGTTGATAATCCTACCGGCCATATTATTACGGCTTCTTTGATGAGCCTGCCAGCAGCCATTATGTTTGCATTGATTATGGTGCCGTATGAGGAAACAGAAGAAAAAAATAATTCTGATATAAAAATAGAAACAACGACTAACTCTGCCTTAGAAGCATTGGTAGAAGGCTGTATTGAAGGTATTCATATGGTGTTTTATATTGTAGCGGTGATCGTCACATTTTTTGCTTGCATTCATATTGTTGATGCAGCGTTGTCATTGTTTGGTGTTATTGGGATCAATATAAGCTTAGAAACCATATTAGCGTATCTATTTTATCCCTTATGTTGGTTGATGGGGATTCCAGTTTCAGAGTGTTGGCAGGCAGCATTATTGATGGCGAACAAATTGTTACTCAATGAGTTTGTAGCGTTTACACAAATGGCAACCTTACCTGCTAATAGTTTAAGTAAAACATCTTATGTTATTTTAACTTATGCCTTGTGTGGTTTTGCCAACTTGGGTAGTTTGGGTATTTTAACCGCGGGCTTGGCTCAAATTTTTGCTGACAAAAAACATAGGGTTTTAAGTTTAGCACCTAAATCAATTGTAGCAGGTACTCTTAGTACCATGAGCACTGGAGCCATTATGGCTATTTTTTTATAGCTTGCTACATAAAAACTGTATTCGGCTTGTACTTATACGAAATGTTGTTTAATCACATCCGATAAACCAACGCCATTACGATGATTGCCCAACAGAACTATATTTGGGTGAGACTTATTCAGTTTGTCAATGCTAGTGTTTTTTTCAGCATGACCAATTTCATACTGTGGCATGGCTCTGGGCCATCGTTGGAGTGTTTGAAATAGTGCTGCTTGCTTGATGCCTAAAATATCTGACAGTTCATCGTGGGCAAGTTGCATTAGCTCTTGATCACTGTGATTTAAAATAGATTCATTGTTCATGCCACCCATGAATACTCTACAAACAACTGTGTCTTGTGGTGATCTTTGGGGGAATTTATGATTCAAAAAAGAACAGGCTAAAATTTTTCTTTGCTCTATTTCTGGAATGATAAACCCGGCAGCTTTAGGAAGGTTTTCAATATCAGATTTCTTGTAAATCAATATCGCAATAGCAGAAGAAGCGGTTCTAATTGATTGAAGTGCATCAGATAATTTCGGTGAACAGTGTGCAAGCAATTGAGAAGAGGATTGTAAAGTGTTGGCCATAACCAGAGTATTTGTTGCATATTGGGTGTTGTTTTGATCTGTGACGATATAGCCATGCTCATCTTTATCAACAGTTTTGATGAGGCAATTCTTTTGAATATGGACACCTTGCTCAAGTAAAGACTTTTCCAAAGCATGGATGAGTTGTGACATGCCGTTTTGTAAACTGTAAAATAAATTGTAACGCGGGCCGCTGCTTTTACTGGTAAAGCTGTTTTTGAGCAAGCCCAGAATAACGCTACCGTATTTTTGTTCAAGCTCAATAAAAACGGGAAGGGTGGCTTTTAAGCTGAGCTTTTTTGGGTCAGATGTGTAGATGCCTGAAACCATACCTTGTGCAATCACTTCAAACAGTTCTTTACCAAATCTACGGACAACAAAATCTTCCAAGCTTGGATCTTTATCTTTGCCTTTAGAAATAAAAACTTCAGCCAGCACACGTAGCTTTCCTGACCATGAGAGTAAAGGCGACTTTAAAAAAGCGGTGATGTTTTTAGGAGCAATCAAATAGAAGCCGAGCGGTGTAGCTTGCAGTTGTCCTTTATGCAAAATATAACTGCGTTGATAGTTTGGATCAATGTTGATGAGTTGATCATTAAGACCTAAATCATCAATTAGATCTAAAATATGAGAAGTCTTAGGTAAAAATGAGTCTGGCCCATATTCAAGGGTACAAGGTCCCAGTGGTGTATCTACGGTATCTGTATAGATAAGACCGCCCAAACGAGAATTTTTTTCTAAAAGAGTGATTTCATGTTTAGGTTTTTTCTTTTTTAAATAATAGGCATAACTTAAACCTGATAAACCACCACCAACAATTAATGTTTGAGTTTTATGTGCATCAGGTTTTGACATGAAGCTTACCTCTTTGTTTTTTGATGAACTTGCTTAACTAAAAACTGTGCATGTTCAACGGGCGTATTGGGTAAAATCCCATGCCCCAGGTTAAAGATATACCCCTGATTTGGATTATTTATGCTTGAAAGTAAATGATCTAGCTCATGTTCTATAACGGACGTATCACAAAGTAAGGTGACAGGGTCTAGATTTCCTTGAACTGCTTTTAGATTTAAATCTTGTTTCATTGTGTTGAGTGGAGTTCTAAAATCAATGCCCATAACATCTGAGCCAGCGTCTTTCATACTTTTAATTAAATGGGCGGTGTTAACGCCAAAGTAGATGGTAGGCACATTTTTGGCATACATCTTTACAAAATCAAAAATTTGTTTGGCAAAAGGCACAGCAAAGTTTTGAGCTTCTTGTGGAGAAAGAACGCCAATCCAACTGTCAAACAGTTGAATTGCATTGGCGCCGGCATCCAACTGCAACTTCATGTAGTCTATGGTGGCTTCAGTAAGTTGATCCAACAAGGCAATAAAGGTTTCAGGGTCACTGCGCATTAGCTTTTTGGTGTGCTCAAAGTTCTTCGATGATCCACCTTCAATGGCATAGGAGGCTACCGTAAAAGGACTGCCTGCAAAACCAATGAGTGGAATATGCGTAGGCAAATTTTTACGGGTCAGGGCAACGGCTTGTTCAAGGTAAACATGGTTGTTTTTAATATCAGGCTCAACCAGCTGTTCAACCGTTGATCCTAAACGAAATGGGTTGTGTATGGTTGGTCCATGTCCTTTGAGAAAATCCAAATCAAAACCCAAGCTCTCTAAAATGAGTAAGATGTCTGCAAAAATAATGGCTGCATCAACATTGAGCATGTCCACAGCCAAACAGGTCACCTCACTGACCAGCTCGGGAGATTTACACAATTCTAAAAAACTGTGCTTTGCACGAATATCTCTGTACTCTTTTTGGTAGCGACCCGCCTGGCGCATGATCCAGACTGGGGTATAAGGCGTTTCTTGACCAAAACAAGCTTGAATAAATGGAGATTGTTCTATTTCTTTACTCATGTGCGCTATGTAACATGAAGTTTGTGGAAATGCTTTTTTTTTAGATTTGTGGGTTTTTTTGTAAAAGCTGGATAAGTTTATCCGGCAAAAGTTGTTCTAATACTTGCTGGTTTTGAGTGCTTAAGGCTTCTCTAATGGCTGTACTGGAGAAGTTAGGAATGGCAAACTTCTCTTGCGTGTAGTTTTCACGGGGGACAAGGCACACACCAAAATCTCTTTCTATAGCATCAAAGCGATACCAAAGGTCTTTTTGTTGTAAGATATCACTGCCAACAATCAATTTAAAATTGTTATTGGGGTATTGTTTTTTTAACAATTGAAGGGTGTTATAAGTTCTTCCATCGGTTGCGTCGGAAGCTTCAATGTTGGACACGTGAAACGGATGTTCAAAATCCATGATTAAGGTTTGACACAATTGCATGCGAAAATCAAAATCCCAACTTTTTTTTCCCAAAGCATGTTTAAAAGTAGGGCAAAACCAAATTTCATCCAAGTTGTATCGTTTAAGGGCATAACAAGCCGCTAAAAAATGGCCATAATGCGGTGGAGAAAAGCTCCCACCAAAAAATCCTATGGTTTTATTGATGTTATCTGACATGAAATAGTTTTTAAAATTTGAGTTTTTAGCCTTTTTAAACGGAGGAGAGGTTTTATACCGATTCCGACCTGGGTGGGTTGAATTGACCCAAAACCGCGTTTTTGGGTCAAGAAGGGGCGGGCCTTGCATAAGTAACTGTAAGACCTTTGGTCTAACAGTTACTAAAGATCCCCCCTTAACAAAAAAGGATTAGAAATGGACGCCGATTGAGGCTCTAGGCTCCAGCAAATTATCCGCACCATCCAGGATCAAGTACTCAACCCCAACATTGGCAGAAAACATGAATAACTTAACCACGGTCACACCGGCACCTAAACTGGTAAAATAAGTGCTGTCACTGCCGGGCAGGTCATAGCTAATAAATCCAGTACCTAAAGAAGCGTAAGGTGCAAAAACACCCGTAGGCACTCTGGCAATGCCTGTTAGCCTATAAGCATTGGCTGCAGGTACAGGATCGTTTTCTAGAAAACGGCTATAACTGCCTTCAACAGCAAAGATTTTAACAAACTGGTATCCTGCTGTAACGCCCAAGCTTACTTGAGTATTTTGATTAGAACTCAAGGGAACAACAGCGCCTGCTGTAGGTCTTACATAAAAACCTGCCTGTGCAGAGCTTAATCCCAAACATAAAATTGTAAGTAGTATGGTTAAATTAATTTTTTTCATGTTGAGAATATACCTTATCTTGGCTTGACTCCCAAGTTTTCTAAGCATAAAAGGACATGGCAATGGCACAAAATACAAAAAAAACGCTTAAAACCTATACTTTTGGCTGTAAAGTCAACTGGTTTGATTCTGCGCAAGTGGAATCCGCAGTAAGTCAGTTTAAAAACTGGAATATTGATGCAAAAAGTAAAAACCCAGATGCAGTGGTTATTAATACTTGTACGGTCACTGAGTCAGCGGATAAACAGGCAAGACAGCTGATTAGAAAAGTGCACCGTGACACACCCAATGCTAAAATTATTGTTACAGGCTGCTATGCCGAGGCAGACGCTGATAGAATTAGCCAAATGCCAGGTGTAAGCGATGTTGTTGCCATAAAAGATAGACCCAAGATCAATGAGAGCTTAGGTTTGCCTAGTTTAACAGAAAATGATGCCTTTAAAACTCTGGCTCAGACCAGTCAAAGAACAAGAGCCTATTTAAAAATGCAAGATGGTTGTAATGCTTATTGCGCATTTTGTGTTTTGCCTTATGTGAGAGGAAGAAGTCGTTCTATTGATATAAAGACGCTTGTGGAACTTGCGCAATCCTATGAGCAACACGGTTATAAAGAAATGATTATCACCGGTACGCATGTTGGCAGTTATGGTAGAGACTTAAAGCCTCGTATGACCTTTGCCAAAGCTTTGGATCAAATTTTAAAAGAAACTCATACAATTCGATTAAAAGTCAGTTCTTTAGAGCCTACAACCTTAACCCCAGAATTTATTAAAGTGGTAGGAGAAAACTCAAGAATTGTTCCGCACTTTCATATTCCTATGCAAAGTGGCAGTGACGATGTCCTACGGCGGATGAATAGAAAAAATAAAGCACAAAATTTTAATGAAAGAATTATGGCTTTGTCAAAAACTCAAGATAACGTTTGTATCGGTACAGATGTGATTGTTGGTTTTTGTGGTGAAACTGAACAAGACTTTATGCAATCCTATGAAGCATTAAAAAATCTGCCGATCAGTTATTTTCATGTTTTCCCTTACTCTGGCCGTCCTGGAACTAGAGCAGAAAAAGTATTTACAGATGATGTTGATCCTCAGGTAAAAAAGCATAGAGTAAAGTTGTTAAGAGACTTAAGTTTTTTAAAACAAACAGAGTTTTATCAACGTTTTGAACATACAACAGAGAAAATTTTGGTGGAAAAAAAGAGAGATAAAGAAGGTTATTTACAAGGCCAAACCACACGTTATGTTCGCGTTAAAATAAAAGGGCATGATAGATTACAAGAAAAAGAAGTTGAAGTTCAGTTGTCGCAACTGGATAATAAAAATACGGAAAACATCGTTTTTTATGCTGATGTTTTGTAGAGAGTAATGAAATCAATATACAAAATACTGTCTGATATTTGTCAAATAGACATCCAAGAAAACATTGTGTTTGAAGAAGCATTAAGTCATAAGTCTTGGCTGGTAGAGAACCCAGTATCTTACAATGATTATGAACGCTTGGAGTTTTTGGGAGATGCAGTTTTAAACTTTATTGTTTCAGATTTATTTTATGACCAGTACCCTGATAAAGCTGAAGGTGACTTAACGCAGTTTAGGTCATCAGTGGTGAATGAAAGTGTTTTGGGTCAGGCTATTGAAAAGCTTAAAATTAATGGTTTAATTAAGTTGGGCTTGGGTGAAGAAAGGTCCGGTGGGCACAATAAACTTTCTATTTTGTCTGATGTTTTTGAGTCCTTGTTGGCTGCTTTATACCTTACACATGGTATAGGCGCAGCTAAAGCTTTTGTTATAAATGGATTGGCAGAAGTACTCAATAATGTTGATAGTGTACAGTTCAACAAAGATTTTAAGACACAACTACAAGAAAAAACACAAAAGTATTTTAAAATTTTGCCCATTTATAATACTCTAAAAAGCGCTGGTCCCGATCATGATAAAACGTTTACTATAAAAGTTCACATCAAAGGTTATACATTTGATGGTCAAGGCAACAGTAAAAAACAAGCACAACAAGATGCAGCTCAAAAGGCTCTGCAGCAATTTGCAAGAATAAAGGATGGTCAATCGTGAAAGCATTTTCAATTGCTATTGTTGGACGCCCCAACGTGGGAAAGTCAACACTGTTTAATCGAATGATTAAATCTCGGCGCTCCATCGTTCATGACCAACCGGGCATTACACGTGATGTTATTATGGAAAACGTGCAACTCGCTGGATATAATATAGAGCTTATGGACACGGGGGGGTTAAGTTCATTTAGTAAACGTCCCAATGATACAATGTTGGCTAGAGTTTTTGATAAAGCCATACACTTTATCAAACAAAGTGATTTGGTCTTATTTGTGGTTGATGGGATTGTTGGTTTAACAGAAGAAGATAGAGTTGTTGCTAAAGATTTACGCAAATTAAATATTCCAATCATGCTTGTGGTTAACAAAATTGACCCAGGAGCCATGTACAGGCAAGAAAGTGATTTTTATGCCTTAGGTTTTAAAGATTACTTTCCCGTAGCTGCAGAACATAATTACGGCATATCCAATGTTATAGAAGAAATTGAAAGTCAATTAAAACATATTCAGCATGATCAAGGCAAAGTCTCATCAGAAGATAAACCTTTAACTTCAATAAAAGTTGCCTTGTTGGGACGTCCCAATGTGGGAAAATCAACTTTATTTAACCGTATGCTGGGTGAAGATCGATCGATTGTATCGGATGTTGCTGGAACGACGAGGGATAGCATCAACTCTGACTTTATTAAAAATGATACACACTGGACTTTTGTGGATACCGCCGGCATCAGAAAAACATCCAAGATAAAAAAAGATAACATTGAGTTTTACTCAGTAACGCGGGCTAAAAAAGCGGTTGACGCCAGCGATGTTATCATCTTGATGCTCAATGCAGAGGATAATATTACGACTCAAGATCAAAAAATAGCGGCTTATATTATGGAACAGCGCAAAGCCTTATTAATTTTAGCCAATAAATGGGATGAGCAACCCAAAGGTGATAGCCCAAGAAAAGATTTTAGAGAAGAGTTGTATTACAGAGCACCTTTTTTACGATTTGCAGAGGTTAAATTTATCTCTGCAAAAGAAGGTTTAGGCACAGGTAATTTATTGTCTGGGATCAAGTCACTTTATCATAAGCTAAACAGTGTATTTAGTGAAGAAGAGCTTAAAGATGCCTATAAAGCTATTATTGCCGCAAACCCTCCTAAAGGTCCTAAAGCGCATATTTTAGAATTTAGGCGCTTATCTTATCGCCCCAATCCAGCACCAACATTTTTTATCCGTTGCAATAAACGCAGGTATGTTCCTGAAGCGTTAAAGAAATTTTGGAAGAACAGTCTGTATCATTTGTTTGATTTGCAAGGAATTCCCATTAAATTGGTGTTTCATGAACACATGTTAAAAAACCCTGAGGACTTTGAGGAGACTGAAGTTGAAGTTTAGTTTTGCGGCTAAAGACTGACAATGCTGATAGTTTGCACAAGAGATTAGTATAAAAAATAAAGTAAAATCAGTGCCTTATGTTGGCATTATCTTTGCTTTTTAATAGACTATGATCAATCAACGCAAAACACGACTTAAATTTTATACCATCATGATGCTTGCAGTAATTAGTTTATTTTTACATGGTTGTGGTCGCCCTTTGACTTATGATGGACAAAGCTTTTTGACCGATCCAGATGGAGATCAGGTTGATTCAATTTATGATAACTGTCCAAACGTATATAATCCAACACAAATAGATTCTGATAATAATGGTCTAGGGGATGCGTGTGAGGATGTAAGTTCAAGCAATGAAAGTCCCTCACTTTATTCTATGGAACTATTAAATGTAGATGGCACAAGCTGCAGTAGAAAGATTGTTTGGGAAGATAAATCGATGGATGAAGTTCAGGTGCAAATTATCAAAAAATATAAACGTGTATCTTTTGATCCTATAGACCAGCGTCCAGATATTACCGAATATGAAGATAGTCTTGATGTCCCCATTGTTTATGCCGGTAATTTAGGTGTGATAGAGTACGATGATCTTGATTTAGAAAGTTGGATGAAGGCTTTAAGATATCAAATCAAAGTTACTCTTGCCGACGGTAATGTGCTGTTGTCTAATGAAATGAATGAAAGCTTTGCTTGTGAGTAAGTTGATTAAAGCAAAAGACCTTTAAGTTGATCTAACACCATTCTTCACTTGGCTTAGCGTTAACCTTTAGAGTTAAATATATTTTGTGTGCTGTATTGACTTGGCCTCTATTTTATAATCATCAAATAAACCAATCATCATCAATGAGACAATGAATATACATAAGCCGAAAAGCTGCACAGTTTTTTTTAAAATAAATTAAATAAAATCAATGGCTTGAGTTGATTTTTTTGGCATTCGTGTTGCAATATAAATCTGTATGATCAATAAATTAATATATAGATACCGTGTTTTAGGACTTATAGCTTTTAGTATTACACTGTTGGCTATACAAAATTGTGCTCGTCCACTTACCTATGAAGGGCAGAGCTATTTAACCGATCCAGATGGAGATGGTGTCGATTCAATTTATGATAATTGTCCCAATGTGTATAATCCTGCGCCACAAATAGATTCAGATGGCAACGGAATAGGGGACGCCTGTGATATAGCGCCAGTAGATCTAGGTACAGCTTTTGCTAATGCAGTCTTGGTTTCTGCTGATATTGATTCAGGAAGTTGTCAAAGGCGGATTGTTTGGGAAGACTTATCCAACAATGAAAGCAAATTTGAAATTTGGATAAGGTACGAACAGTTTGAGTGGGATCAAAATGACGAGCCTAGTATGGTAGAATACGAATACGATATCGATAGCATTTATATTAGTGATCCCAGCACTGCTGAGCAAAGAAGCTATATTGATGATACACCTCACAGTCAAATGGAAGGTGTTTATTATAAAATAATCACAAGCTATGATGATGGGTCAAAAAAAGAAACCAATTGGCTTTATTCATATGATGGATGTTGAACCTCGACCTTAGAGTAAATGTGAAAAAACATATAGAATGCCACTTTTATGTTTTTCCTAAGCTAGTTTTTTGGTGGCTTGAGGTCAAATAAATAAACTGGCATTCTTTATTTCTTTAATTTTAGTCCGCTGATAGGTTTAAAACATAATTGCATAACTCTGCTAAGCGGTTAGAGTAGCCCCACTCATTGTCATACCAAGCGACAACTCTTATTAAGTTATCCTGACTGTGAGTTAATTCTTGATCAATAATGCTTGACTGTGGTGTTCCTATGATATCTGAAGAAACTATTGGATCTTTAGATATGCTCATACAGCTAGGATATTGTTGTGAGTAGTGCTCAAGAGCCTGATTGATTAAATCGTTGGTCACTGGCTTTTCAACAACAGCATGAAAGTCGACCAATGAGCCATTGGCTACAGGTACACGAATAGCTGCGCCATCAATTTTCCCTTTTAGTTCAGGTAAAACTTGTGCCACAGCGCTGGCTGCACCCGTGGTTGTGGGGATAATGTTTTGAGCTGCGGCTCGGGCTCTTCGTAAGTCTTTATGCGCAACATCCAGTACATTCTGATCATTGGTATAAGCATGAACTGTAGTCATATATGATGTTTGTATAGTAAAGTTTTCATGAATGGCTTTTGCAACATGCGCTAAACAATTGGTTGTACACGAGGCATTGGAGATGAATATATCATCATTTTGTAATAGGTGATCATTGATTCCCATAACAATCATTTTATCCCATGTGTCTTTTGGAGGGGCGCTTAAAATAACTTTTTTAGCACCTGCATCTATGTGAGCTTTTGCAGACTCCCTTGTTCTAAAGATTCCTGTACATTCTAGCACACAGTCTACTTGTAAAGATTTCCATGGTAGTTGAGCAGGGTTTCGCTCCTCAAGGAGTTGAATGCTTTGACCCTGAGTATGAAGTATATTATCTTTTAATCTAAGGTCTTCTTTGTATGTACCCATGATACTGTCATATTTCATCAGGTGCAAAAGCGTTTCATTTGGTGCTAAATCGTTAATAGCAACAATTTCTATATCCGGGAACTTCTGTAAAAGAATACGGGTTAACGCTCTACCAATTCTTCCAAAACCATTGATGGCAACTTTTTTCATAAAACTTGTATAACGCACCTCAGAGCGAAAAGCAAAACTCTATAAAGTAAATGATTAGTTGAGTTTTTATGCTTTGAAGACTATTAAGGGAGAGTCTATGAGGCAGGGTATAAAATTAATACACGATTTGATGAAGCCAAGAATAGCTCTGATGGTGGCATTAACCACTGCTTTGGGATATTTTTTGACAGGTCGTGAGTTTTTAACACTTACCATGTTCGTTACAGTTTTGGCTGCGGCGATAGCATCCAGCAGTGCCAGCATTTTTAATCAAATTCTTGAAAAAGACACAGATGGTCTTATGGATAGAACGCGTCTTCGCCCTTTGGTACAAAATCAAATCAATATTTACCTTGGTTGGTTTATAGCGTTTATTTTAGCAGTCGTTAGCGGAGGATTGTTATGGTTTTTTGTTAATCCTATCAGCATGTGGATAACCTTAAGTACAATCATTCTCTATGCCTGGGTCTATACGCCACTAAAAAGAAAAACACATTTATCGACATTGATCGGCGCTATACCGGGTGCTTTCCCTCCTGTTATTGGTTGGGTGGCGGCTAATGGTCAATTAGATACAGGAGCCTTCATTGTTTTTGCTATTTTATTTTTATGGCAAATGCCACATTTTATTGCGATTGCCTGGATTTATGCAGAAGATTATCAAAAAGCAGGCTTCCCTATTGTAACCAGTCTAGACCCACAAAGAAACTTTACAGCTTTACAAGCGGTTTTGTACGCTGCAGCTTTGGTTCCTGTATCTCTGATGACAACTTTGTTTAAGTTGACGGGCAAAATCTACTTTTTTGGTACGCTACTGCTTGGGGCATATTTCTTCTATGAATGCATCATGTTGCATCAGAGGAAAACAAAACAACAAGCTAAAAAAGTTTTGCTGGCTTCTGTTGTTTATTTGCCAATCTTATTTTTATTGATCATAGTGGATGCCATATTTTCATGAGTTATATAGAGTTAAGTAACATTAGTTTAAATTATAAAGATTTTTTTGCACTTCAAGATATTCATTTATCTTTGAAAGCAGGAGAATATACCTTATTTTTAGGCCCAAACGGCAGCGGTAAAAGTTCATTGTTTTCAATTATGACCAGTAGTAGACCTGCTTCTATGGGGCAAATAAAGTACCAAGAAGCCTTACTGTCTTCAAAAAACTTACATGATTATAGAAGCAATATTGGTGTGTGTTTCCAATCTCCAAGTCTAGACCCGCTTTTAACGGTAGAAGAAAACCTGGTTTGTCATGGGCGTTTATTTAATTTAAACAAACGTACAATGCAAAAAAAAATCAGTGAACTTGTTGATTATTTCCAATTGGAAGCTAAAGTTGATCAGCCCGTTTCAACTTTATCAGGTGGAATGCAAAGAAAAGTGGAACTGATTAAAGCCTTGTTACCCAATGTTGAATATTTATTCTTAGATGAACCTTCAACAGGTCTTGATCCATCAGCAAGACGAGATTTGTGGAGTTTTTTAAAAAAAATTAAACAAAAGGGTATTGGTATTTGCATGACCTCACATATTATTGAAGATATAGATGCAGTGGACCAGTGTTATTTTTTAAAAGATGGAAAAATATTTTTAAATGGTAAACCTATAGATTTAATTAAAAAAATGGGTTCCCAGCTTTTAGATATAAAAACATACAAGCTCAATGAAACACTACAAGTATTAAAAGAAACCTTTGTAAATGATCAAGTTTATGCGCATGATCAATCAATTTATATTTTAAACCAAAGTCATCAAGCCTTACAAAAAATTAATCAAATGAATTTAGCAGATATTCAATCTATATCATTAAGAGCAACGCAATTGATGGATGTGTACCATCATACCTTAAGGGATCAATAAATGTTGGCACTATTAAATAGAGAATTTATTCGCTTATCCAGACAAAAAGGGCGCTTGTTTGGAGCCTTTTTAACGCCTTTGATGATTTGGCTTTTTTTAGGTTTGGGCTTTCAAGATTCTTTTGTTTTAAATAGTAATAAGGAGATAAATTACTTTGAGTATTTTTTCCCTGGTATGGTTTTGATGACACTGATGTTCAGCGCTATATTTTCTATGATATCATTTATTGAAGATAGAAACTCTGGTTTTTTACAAAGCGTTTGGGTGTCACCTGTAAGTGGTCTGAGCATGGTGATGGCCAAAGTTTTAAGCTGTAGTCTTTTTGCTTTGGGACAAAGTTTAATCCTTTTAGTGTGTGCGTACATTTTTAAATTAAGTTTTGGATTTTCAAATTTTTTACAGATCAGTTTGATTTTGTTTTTATCCGCGGTGCTCATGAGTAGTATTGGCTTTTTATTGGCATGGTATAGCGAGAGTACGCAAACCTTTCATGTGTGGATGAATATCGTTTTGATGCCGATGTGGTTATTTTCAGGGGCCTTGTTCAGCTTTGAGTCTGTTCCAACATGGATGAATCTATTGTATAAACTTAATCCATTAACATATAGCCTTGCAGCCATGCGTTGGTCAATGAGCAGTGAACAATTAAATATGAATATTCCTAGTTTTGGTCTCTCAAATATCATTGTCACAATATTGACAGTGGTCTTTGTTTCTGTAGGTGTTTTTGTTTTAAATCAGAAGCGAAATTAGACAAAGTTATTATTTGTTGCATGATTGAGATCTTAAAAAGAACTTTAATCAACAAAAATATTTTTTACACAAAAAGTTTTATTGCCAAGAATTGCTTTTTATGAAGTTCAGCTGCCATAAAATTTTTTCTAACTCAAGTTATAAAAAAAACTGAATTTTTAAAACATGGATTAATTTTTTCAATTGAGATTTTGTCTTCTTCAGGAGGATGAAATATGAAAAAAATTTCAAAACAATTAAGTATAGTATTGATGTTAACTTTTTTACTGGGGTATTGGAAAGAGGTTCAAGCACAGAAAACATATTATGTTCAACAAGAATTAGAAGAAAAATTTTCTGAAAATTGGAACGATATTGAAAGGGTTGTTTTTTCTAAACATAGAGATGATGGCCATTTAGTCATTGCTATGCATGCGATAGGATGTAAAGATTGCAATGGGCAGTCACCTCAAATCGATATCGATTTTAAAAGAAAGTATAATAAAGATTATCTTTTTGCTTATCAGTTTGATTGTCATCAAGTTATTTTAGAAGATGCAAGAGCAATATTTAAAAATTTTAAATCTGATGTTAGAAAGGTAAATTCTTTAGATAAGAATGTTGACTTGGTTGAAAACATACCAATGGAACATCGTTATATTTTTTATCATCTTGTTGAAACTGCAGATGAGCTGATAAAAATATGTAGTTATCCACAAGAATTATAATTAAGTATAAAAAATAAAAAAGGGATATGCAAATATACATATCCCTTTTAACTTAAAGTCAGATCAATTAGTTGTCTAAAGCCCCATCCGTGATCCAAGATAGTAGATTTTGAGAAAGACTGCTAGGCAGTGATGAACCACTATGACTGCCACTGTTAGGATAAGTTAAGATGTAGCTGTTAGAGGGTGTAATTAAATCGACTCTTGATGTTGATTGTCCATCAATGTCCCCAGTGATAGAAGTGTAAACATCAACGCGTAAATTGTTTTCTGCTAAACTACTCCCATGGCAGAGTGTGCAGCCAGCTGATTGAAATTGTGGGACCAAATCACTACTAAAGCTTATGGATGTATTCACTGGATTGTTGTCTGGAAACTGATCTGGATCTAAATTGGTGATGTCTACTTCACCACATGAAAAAATCATCAAACTTATTGTCAGAAGAAAAGTTAAAAATAGAAAATTTTTTTGCATATCAGCTTCCTCGTTACTTAGTTGTTGGCGTCCGTATGAATCAAGTCGGCTTTAAAGGTTCCAAACATGGTATCCCCGGTGATAAACGTGATTTCAAAATGACCTTGAAGCGTAGAACCTTCAGTTAAAGAAAAGGATTCAAAGGTAAGGTTCCCACTCTGAACAGTTGGGAAAGGAGCACGATCTTCTTCTGGTATACCGTTGTTATCAATCAATCTAAATCGAGATAAGGTGCTATTATTTAATAAATTTAAAGACACACCTTCTTCTATGGCGGGGTCAGTTTCTTGATCGTAATCATACAATAAATTTAAAGCATTTTCTTTTTCATTGGAGTTAGGAATATCTGAAGTATAAACAATGGCGATACCCTCATTTTCAATGAATCGTATTTCAACGTCATCAAACTCCAGTGCATGAACATTTTCTATGCTTCCACGTAAGGTATTGACTGGATCCTTAGCGCAGCCAGAAAAGAAAAGGACAAAAAGTAGCGTTAAAGAGATTGGCTTTAACGCTTTTTTATAGATTAAGAAATTAAACATGACATCTCCAGTAAGTTCATAACACCAACTCTATTTTACTCTGGGTTTTCAATATTGACAAACGGTATTTGTGAAATCTGAATTTCATTACTTACATCGCTTGTAAAAAACTCATCAATATTAATGGTTACAACACCTTCAGATAAAATATAATCTTTAGGTTCAGTAGAACTTAACTCTTTTTGAATCATATACACTCTTATTTCATTGGTTCTTGGGATATCGCTTGAAATGGCTTGTGTTTGAGTTAAGGTGATGTTGGTTAAATCAACTTGATAACAGTATAAACCAGCATTGTTAATTTCTGTAAAACTAACGCTATTTCTAATCGCAAAGTTATCTCTTAGTACAGCATCATTAAGATTAGGGTTCATCCCGGCTTTTATTTCTTGAATATTGGTCCAACCGTCACCATCGTTATCAAAGCTTGCATCATTGATACTAGGATCAGTACCAAACTTTGCTTCGAGGAAGTCAATGATGTTGTCTTCATCCGTGTCGAACAAATCATCTTCACTGAATATTTTTTCTTCATGACATTTATCCAATTTGTCTTGATCCAAATCATCGTCAGCATCAGGTCCAGTACAGTGAACCTCTGCAACGGCTGGAATGGATAAGGTTCTGTATTCAATCATATCTGTTACTTTATCTCCATCGGTATCCGCAACCAGAGGACTCGAGTTAAGAACTGTATTTTCAAATAAGTCAGCGGCAAAGTCCATATCTGTATCGGGGAGATAAGAAGGGTTGTTGTTACTGGTATTATGAACAGCAGCAGTCATATTAACCACAAACATATCAACCAAGATATAAGGAATAACCAATGGTGCTAAGTTGATTCCTTGGTTTAAGAAAGTAATGTCACTGGCTGCAGTAAAGTGTAAGAAAATACCATTACCTTGTTGAGCAACTTGTTGCATGAAGTTAAATCCAGGAGAACCAGCACTGCCCAAAAATGCAGCATTCATAACAATATCACCAATACTAAAGTTATTTTCAATATTCATGAAAAGTTGTAAGGCTTGTAAAGTTTCGGCTTCTTTGGTGACACCATCAACAATTGGTGCACCATCAGCCAATAAAATGGAAGGGAAAAAAGCGTTGGCAGCAGAGCCAAACTCTTGTTCAAGAGATAAAATTTCCTGTTCAATTTCATCACGTGCGGTATTGATTGCTTGAGGCATGTTGGTCCAGCCGTTGGCTTCATTCAGTTCGCCCACGGCAGAGTTTAGAATACTCAAATCACGCGTAAATCCACCTGTTAATACTTCAGCTCCACTGGCATATTTGACGATCATAATCTCATAGTTAGGTCTATCAGGTGTAATGAATTCATTGATCACTTCTTGAGTAGCTAAGCCTCTAAATCCTTGCGGATCTGTTGTAGCCATAGATCCACTGGTATCTACAATCAGAGTAATTCTTACTGGTGAAGTAATTGAGTTGGGGTTTTGCGTACAGATTTCACCAACCACAGAGACCTTATCTGATTTTTGATTCAGAAATTTCAGATCAGGGTTTACTCCACAGTTGATGATACTTAAGCTTAAAATAATGCTTAAGGCTGTACGTTTAAGGTTTTTTATTGTTTTTATGTATGTTTGGCGCTTCATGCTTATTAATAAAGCAATTTTTAGGCCAGGTTGTTTTTATCTTAAGTTGTTGAATTTATTTAGTTTGTAAGGGGGTTAAACCTTTTGAAGTGCCAATTTAAGTTACGACTCTGCAAGTATTTCATAGTTGAAAAAAAGCAATGAGGTACAACTTAGGATGCTAGACTGATTTTTAATCAGTCCTTGCTATAATGAATTTTTGTTCTTTGTGAAACGATGATTAGGGTTAGTATAAGCATCAAGATTAAAAATGAATTGCCAGTTTGAGCTTTACAACTTGCTACATTTGATGAAACAAAAGATGCATAAGTTTCTGTCTGATCTGGATCAGGCACAATAGGTGTTAAAGCTTCTTCAACAACGCGTATGGTTACATCAATTTGATCAGTTCCAACTACGCTTGTTGCCTCAAAGCTTACGGGATGATCTCCTAAATCAGACATGACAGGTGTCCATGAAAATGCGCCAGTATCGGTTTCAAAGCTGGCCGTACTGGGTAAACCTGAGGCGGAAAAAGTAACGGGTATCTGATCAACAGAAGTGTCGCTAACAACAAAACTAAGGTTGGTATTGACCAAGACTTCAATAATATTACCGGATAGGATTGGAACACCGCCAATTTCTATTGAAGGAGGGGTGGCGTTAGAGTCTGGGGTTAGATTAATCGCTTCATATGCATTAATACCACCATGTCCAAAAAAAGTATCGTAACCCGCTGCACCTAAGTCTGTAGCACTGTCAGTTAAAATGTTTTCTACCTGCGCAACGCTAAGAAATGGGTTTTTGCCAAGAGTTAACGCAGCTACGCCAGCAACATGCGGTGCCGCCATGCTTGTTCCGCTGATGGTGTTGTATCCACCGTTACTCCATGTTGAAGTGATGTCTGAACCGGGTGCTGAGACATCGATAAGATTACCAAAGTTTGAAAAACTGCTCTTATTCCCACTTGAAGTATGGGAAGCAACAACAATACCGCCTTCTGAGTTTGATAAAGTTCCACAATTTGCTGGCGAATAGTTGGCAGCATTTGCATTACTGTTACCTGCAGCAACCACAACAACGGTTCCTCGTGATTTGGCATAATCTATAGCGGAACAAGTGACTTGACTTGGAGGACAAGCAGATTGGCATCCTAAGCTCATATTAATGACTTGTGCGCCATTGTCTGCTGCATATTCAATACCATTGGCTATCCATGAATCTATACCGCCATTGACGCCAAGTACTTTGACACCCATGACTTTGGCTTTATAAGCAACTCCAACTACACCCGTTGAATTGTTACCCGTTGCTGCGATAGTCCCTGATACATGAGTACCGTGGCCATTGCTATCAGAAATATCACCATTGCCAATGTTGTTCACAAAGTTACAGCCAGCAATATCGTCAACACAACCATTGTTATCATCATCAATACCATTGTTAGGGATTTCATTGGGGTTGTTCCAAACATTATTGCTTAAATCAATATGATTGGTTTTTACCCCCGTATCAATAACGGCTACAACAACATTCTCACCTTGTTCAGTATCCCAAGCTTGAGGTGCATTGATAAATGACATACCCCATAAGTTTGGTAAAAGAGGGTCATTGGTTGTTGCTGTCGGTACATATTTATTGCAGTTCATTTCTGCAAACTCGATATCTGGATTGTTTTTTAAGTCATTTAAAATAGCATTTGTATCAATAACGGAACTGTTTATTTTCATGCGCTGAATTCTTTTAAAATCATGCAGCGTATTTTCATTTTTAGATAGCGCCTTTGGATCATTACTGAGTTTTTTAATTTGAATAGCACTATTGTTTTGGAGTTGATGAACACTTAAACTATTCATGAAATTTGTATTTTTTTTGGGTAAAAACATGATTTCATTAGCATTACACGCAGTGTTAGCAGCTAAATGAGTGTTATGGCTGTATGAGACAGAAACATTGGGCTCTAATTGATTTTCATTGGCGCATGATACTAAGAGTTGTATAAATAATAAGAGCAAAAGAGAGTAGGGTATCTTATTTAACGGCTTCATATTAATATAAAACGCAACATACATGCCAAATATTTTCTTTTTAAGTTGTTGAATTTTTTAGATTTTTATATTGATCAATGTTGAAAAGTGCCAATTAAAGTTACCCTATGCAGGTTTTTCATAGAGATTTGTGCTGACGTATAGCAATGTCAATATTAAAAGTTGGTCATGAAATTCATTAATCTGGTGTCAAACTATACATAGTCCTGAAAAAAACATGTTTGTGAGTTACTTCAGAAAATAGTTCAACCTTAGTAGAAATAAAATAAAATAGAAAAGGCGCGCTAAGGGGAATCACTTCTTAGCGCGCCTTCTGTTGATTTAACCCATCTTTACTTTCAGAAGTAAAGAAGCCAAACATACCTCCTAGAAGTTAGATGAGTTAAATACAAATGGGAATGTAACCAAAACCGAAGCTCCGTTTCTTGGTTTTGGGAATCCCCAAGACGTTATTTCTCCAGTTAAGCAGCTATGCACGCTGGCATTTCTGACTGAAGATGATTTAATACCACTTTGGGACACACTACCACCTGGGTTAATGGTCCATTTGGCAACTATTTTACCGGATAAACCTGGATCTTGTAGTAAGCCTTTTTCATAACAGTAACGTATTTCGGATAAGTGACTTTGTACAACCTTTGCAATTTCTGCTCGGGTTAAACCACCACCACGCACGCCTACATCACCTGGAGGTGGTGCAATATCAACCACTCTACCTTTAATTTTACGGCCAGTTTTAGCTCCCACAGAAGTGCTGCCAAAGCCGTTGCCTTGTGGTGACCCACCTTTACCACCTTTAAAGCGGCTGATTTGAGCCATGCGCACATCTTTACCTGGCATGCCACCAATATTGCCTGAAACTGAGAAGGTTTGCATGCCACCTTTGGCTCTTACCGCACTAACATTGGATACTGCGGCCAACAATTGGTTGGATGAGCTTTTGGTTTTACTGAACATACCTGTTCCACCCAGTTTACCCAATGCACCCACTTGACTGATATCAGGAACCTTGGTGGTTTTACGACTGACTTTTTGGTTATGCCGTACGCGACTCTTGGTCGTACGCTTAGAAATTTTATGGGTTTTGGTTTTAGAAGGAACCGTAATTTTTTTCTTAGGTTTTACCGGTTGCACAACTTTTTTTGGTTTTGGTTTAGGCTTTGGTTTTTCAATTGCAATTTGTGCAAAACGATTCAACTCTTCTTGTGTCAATTTTTTCTCAACGGGCTGTTGCGTTGAAAAAAGACTTAAACCCATAATAGCCACCAAATGTAAGGCAGTTAAAGCAATACTCAAACCATAATATTTTTTTGGCAAGCTTTTTTTAAGCTTGGCCAGTTGAATAGGGCTTAAACGGGTTTGTCTGATATAAAAACTTAAACCGTTGTATTGTAAAATAATTTTATCTTCAAGCAGTTGTCCCCAACCATTGCCATCAAAGGCTATTTTATTAACAACTGTTTCATAATGATCACCATCGATTTCTTGGCCACAAAGAAGGTTAATGTCTTTAGAAATTAACAAATGTCCTTTTGAGTTTACTTTGATCTTAGGACCTTTTTTGCCAAATAGATTAATTTGCATGTCTTCAATCATGGGCGTGCATTCAAAAACCTGTTCACCGTTATAACGAATAACTTCCCAAACCAACTCACCTTGCATGGGTTTTTTAAGCTCTTCTTTTAATAGCTTGTCACGCATAGAAAAGGTTGGAGCTGTAAAAATATCGTCTTCATCTTCGTCGTAATCTTCTGGTGTTAAACGATCGGTAACAACATACTCTTGACTATCTTCCATTACCGCAGATGTATCTTTTTTATGTTCAGGAATAAATAAGTCTGAACCATCATAAACATTGGCTATTTCAGTTTTTTCTAAAGAAGGAATCTTTATAGAAAATGTTGTACTACCGATAACAACTTCTTGATTGGGTTTAAGGTCAATGTTTAAAAATTCTTCGCCTTGATATTCAATACCGTTATTACTTTTTAAAGCTTCAAGTGAAAATGTTCCATCAGCATTAAGTCTTAAGGTTGCATGATGTCTTGAAACATATTTATCTTTGATAACAATGTCATTTTTACTTGATCGACCAATGCTTGCTTCTGGATGACTTAATTTGAACTGTTTAGTCTTCCCATTGGCAAGTGAAATCTTGACAATATAGAGAAATCTAAATCCCTGATTGACTTGTGCTATGACGGTGTTAAATGTTTTCATAATGATTCCTTTGTTGTTGGCTTCTTTGTTGGCTTAATATAAAGCGCTTTTTTTAACTTTCTTTCTATAGTTTAAACGGGGCTGAAGTTGGCTTTTTTGCTTCAGTTGGCCTCTGTCAGACATATAGACAGAGTCTGCGTTTTTAGTTTGTCCTTTAATTTGCATGTTTCCAAAGTTAACTTTTGTTTGTCCAGACTTTGCAAAAAGGCTGCTTGAAAACAAAAGAACTATCGTTAAACTTATATTGATTATGTTTTTCATGATTCTCTCCTAAAGACGACAAAGCGAGATTTTGGATATCCTGCCATGCCGGATGATTTTAAAACTTTATCTAAAACTTCAAATGAAATACTTTGGTCTGCTTTGAGTAAAACAACACCTTCATCTTCTTTTTTAACTTTTCCAGAATTGGTTTGTTGGCTTCTGATTTGTACCAATTCTCTATACAAAGGTAATATTTTTTGGCCATCAACTTGTGCTTGAATTTTTTTGCCATAGCGTAGTTTGGCGACAACTTTATCTTCAACCATAATAGCGTTCTGACTTACAGTAACATTAACAGCATTGTTTAAACTTATTTCTGAGGTAGAGTAGGGGACTTTAATATCTTTAGGAATGCTGATGTCTTTTTGTTCTTCCGAAGAAAAGTTGAACAGCAAGAAAACCAGGATAATGGTAAACATGTCCATCATAGATGTAAGCATGATTGTTTCTTGCGGGACTTTGCGTTTTGGAAAATTCATTTTAAATTACTCCTACAGTGATACGTCCAAGGTTAATAAGGATTCTTTGAGCTTTTTTTAAATACATCATAACTAGCTCTATTAAGAGCAAATGTAGTGCCAGAAGGAATGAGGAAGAGTTTTTTTGAAAAACAAGTAAATTCAATTAGTTAGTTTTTTTTCTGGTTGTTTAAACTTTAAAAAGCGTAAATAAAAATTGCAATCATGCATTTTTTGCATAGTAGTTATGAGTTAAATAGTTGTTTTTTGAAATTGATACAAACTTCTTTTTGCATCAGTCTAAGTGTGGCTTTGTATAAAATAATACTTACGCTTCAGTACATAGTAATATTTTAAATGTATAGTTAAGCTGATTAACTGTATTCTTTGTAATGAATGAGTGATTTTATAATGCCAAAAGATTAAAATTGAAAAAATTTAGCAAATTTTTTCTTGTATATTTATAGTGCTATTGTGCATTTTAGTTGGTATGAATAACACATAGATTAAATTGGTTATTGATTTAATACATATCAATAATAAATACCAGCCTGATAAACTTGAAATTTTGATTCATAATATTGCTCAAGATAGCAACTTACATATTGATGCTAATGTTCCAAAATGGCTTATTGAAATATTTTATGCTTTGTGTACGAACAAAGCTATAAAGGAAACAAGACTTATAACTGCCTATTATAATTACAGTAAAGAGGGAAGGGTTAGAAATTTTTTAGCGGAATTAGAGGATATACTTGAGGGAGAATGGGATGACTTTGGCGGAGGAATAACGCTTGTGCTATTTAATATAAATATGAAAGTCTTTATCTCATTTGAAAGCTCAAGCTATGAAGTATCTTTTTTAAAATAAATCTTAGAGATGCTTTTTTCAATACTTAATCTTGTGCTGAAAAACACAATAATTTCAGCGCTATTGGAAGCAATACAAGTAATGAGGCAAAGTAATAGTAGGTTCTTATAAAAAAATACTGTAACTTTCTGCTATAGAAATATATCTTTGAAAACCTTGTGTGTGACTAAGAAAAACTATACTTACGTTAGTTAATAAAGAGCTAGAAGCTTATAGAATGAGTGGCAAAAATTTCTAAGATTTAGCTCGAATTTGTCTATATTAGAATGTTGATCCAATATAGACAAATATTCGCTCTTATGTGCTCTGGTCAATTTTTGCCATAGCGGATAAATCGCTTTTTGGTTTTTTTATTTGGAGATCTCAACTACATTCAAGTTTGCAACACCTAGCTCAAGTAACCATCCAAACATTGCACCTGCACTCCCAATAGTAGCCCTATCATATTGTCCATCCATATTATATTGTCTGTCCATAAAGACCATCTCCGCTCCAATTACATTTGTAAACCCGATTTGAATACCAGAATATTTACCTTCTGGCGAACCATTGCCGTGGTATACAACTATACTGGCGTTCACTTTGAATCCTCCATCGATGCCAAAACCATTATCAGTCTCTATATGATCACCGTCTTCATCAAAAATCAAGATATTGCCGATTTGTATATTCGGATATTTTCCCAGATTTAGGCATCTGTGTGATTCAGCCATAGCAATTAAGGCAAAACCAGCCCCACCACACAAATAAAAACGAGTGTTATTGCTCGCAAGCGTTTTGCTAGACAGGCTAGAGACTTCCATGAAAGACTCTACAGCTTCATCGTAGCTAATTTCCCCTCTCTCATGCAGCTCACTAATTTTAGTTTGAAGTTCATTGCGCTTTAGTTCTGCTAGGGCTTCTATATCTTCAGCTTGTGCTGAAGATAAATTTATAAGTAATGCCGCCATTACAACTCCTAAAGCCCGTAGACCTAATCTTTCTCTAAATAATGTATTTACTTGTCCCATTCTCATCTCCTTTGTTTTGATATTTTGCGACGCATTACACATAGCAAAGCTTATACCAAGTTGCAAAAAATTATTTAGTAATAAAATCAAGCATTTAGATGTAAGTCCTTTCTCATTTGGCACAAATCGAGTTACTTATGTCGCAGAAAACTATTCACATCCTTCTATGAGCTACGTTTTTTAGTTATGTTAGTGTTTGTTTGAGTAAAAAACTTTAGGCTTTAAGAGTTAAGTTTGCTTTAAGAAAGGAAACTTAAAACGATGAAGAAAGATGTTTTTTTAAACTTGCAGAGGCTTTTGATGGTGTTTCACTCTAAGTTAGTTTGCCAGGACAATGCGCTATAGTTCGTATTACTCCTGGTAATTGTTTCTTAAAATTTTTTAATGTTTCCAGAGCGTTTGAAGCGTTTTATATATTTTACTAACAAAAAAGCTGCTTACGCGTGTAAGCAGCTTTTGTAGTTAAGTAAATTTTAAGCTTCATTTAGATTACTCTACGCCAACAGTACTGGTTAAAACAACTTCATTGTAGAGAAGTTTGCGTTCACCTTTACCTTGAGATTTTGCCCAACGAGCAGTGTCCATGACATTCACGAGCGTTTGATAGTTAATACTTTTATCTGGGAACATCATAACCGCTTTGCCTCGAGGAAATCGTTCTTTAATACTTTGCAGTGTTAGGTTGAGTTTGTCATAGTCAAACTTGCCTTTACTTTTTCTAATACTTGTTCGGACACTATCCAGCTCTTGAGCTGTGAGGTTGTCGCCGCTACCGCTGATATGAAATCCATCAGATTCAACTCTTAAACTTATGTTTAAAACTTTTTCAGACTGTCCAGGTTTTAAAGGAGCATCAGCTATGGTTGGTACTGAAGCATTAATGATACTGAGTTTGATAAATGCTGCATTCATCAACAAGAAGGGGATTAGCACCACGAATAAGTTCATCATGGGTGTTAAGTTTACTTCTTCTTCAGTTGCAGTTTCTCTTACTGGAAATGTATCTTGTCCAAACATAGTGATTCTCCTTTAATTCCCGCCCCTATTAATGGTTTTGACCTCTGATTACTCTTTGAGGTCCCACGCGCAAATCTTTATTTGATGCTGAAATCATATTCAAAAGCTCAATAGAGGACTCTTGAATACTGTCTAAAATTTTATTTTGACGGTTCATTAGGATGTTAAAACCAATCAAACAGGGAATGGCCACAATCAAACCTGAAGCAGTTGTGAACATCGCTACAGAAATACCGTTGGCTAATGCTTCTTGTTTTGCAGCTGCTTCAGCGTTAGCAACCGCTTTAAAACACTGAATCAAACCTATAATGGTTCCTAAAAGACCCATTAAAGTAGCCACGTTGGCTAACATGGATAAATATCCCGTGCGTTCACTGACTGTGGGAGTAACCTGCATGTATTTACTGGCAATGGCTCTTTCAATTTCTTTGTCACCTCTATTGGCTTTAACCAGAGCGGCATTGAGAACTTGAGGAAGAGGGTGGTTAAAAAATGAATGACAGGCTTGAATAGCGCCATTGATATCACCTGACTCAACAGATCTAAAAATTCTTTGGCTGAAGTCTTTGGTGTTCAGGCTCAATTCAAAAAAGAGATAATAAGCTCTTTCTACCATGATGGTCAGTGCCACGATGGAAACCGCTAAAATGGGGTACATGAACAGTCCACCTTTGTTTAATATTGCTAACATAATAATGCTCCTTTTAAAGTGTTATTAATTCCAGGCTTTATAAGAGCAAGCTTGATGCCATTGTTGTTTGTGTTGTTTAGAAGAAAAAATAACAATATATTCAAATACTTATTTTTTAAAACTGAATGCAGTCAGTGCATAAAGTGTAAATAATTATTTACAGGCTGCAAAAATTGCATAGTTATTTGTAAAAACAATGTGTATTTGTTTTCATTGGATTGTTATTGCGCCAATTAAGTTAAGTTGTTCAAAGGGTGAGTTGTATAGATCGTGTAATTGTTGATAAAGCTGTTTTTATAAAAACAAGTTGCACGCTCTATATATAAATAATGAAACGCCTAACTGGATAGACCATTTATAAAAAGGACACTCTTTTTTTTAGTGAGCTATGCAACTTTTTCTCAATTGCAAAAAAAATTACGCTCTCTACCATTTTTTATTATCTATGGGGTAAAGAAATCAATGCGTTAAGTCAATTTTTAACTTGGTACAGTGCTTGCTCTTACTTAAGGCATGTTAAATTTTATAGCACAGCTAAAGGAGAGCACAATGATAAACAAGCAAACAATGATAGCAAGAATTTTTGCCTGTATAATTTTATTAACAGGCTTTACATTATTTACACCTGACTATGCCTTAGCCCAATGGGGTGGACCAGGTTGTGATGTTTCAGATCCCGATGCAGATAATGATGGTGATGGCATGACCAATGGCGAAGAAGTAGCCAATGGAACCGACCCGTGCGATGCTGATTCTGATGGTGATGGCATGGATGATCAAGAAGAAGATGCACAGTTAACCAATCCACTTGTAGCTGATACAGATGCAGATGGTTTATTAGATGGTGTTGAGTTTAGCCAAACTGGAACAGACCCTACTAAAGCCGACACGGATGAAGATGGTTTATTGGATGGACCAGAATTAAATATGGGTTTAGATGCATTCAACCCTGATATGGATTTTGATGGTTTATTGGATGGTCATGAAGTGCATATTGGCTCAAATCCACTTTCAGCACATTCTGATGAAGATAATGTTTCAGACTTTGATGAAGTAATGTTAGGAACAGATCCAACTGTGACTGAGTCTGCGGCAACATTTCAAGCAGCATGTACAGCTAAAGGTTCAGAAAATACTTTAGTGATTTGTAATGCTTATACTTCTGATGATTCAGGACCAAGCTTTAATAAAGACACAAGTGTTGAAGGTACACAGGTTCAAGGGTGTGCAAGTGCAGGCGCTAACAACAGTGGTATGCCAAGTTACTTCATTCTCTTTGCCTTAGTTATTTTGGCCAATGTAAGCTTAAGAAAAAGGCAAAACGCTTAAACAGTTTAGCAAAACAGCTATAAAATGATCTAAAAACCCGGCTAGCACGCCGGGTTTTTTTATAGGTCTAAAAAATATTATGTGTTATGGCTTCTGGCTCTTGATAAAATCATTAACGAATTACTAAAAAGATATATCTAAAACGTAAAAATATGTTGGATAAAACCTATATCACTGTATTTGATTTCAAAATTTTTGAGCCGGTTACCGCATTAACCGATATAGTGGTTGCTATTGTTTGTTTTTGGGCGTGTTATCAACTACATAAGTTATCTTTAAAAAAATCATCGCATCAATCATTTAAAGTTTATTTCTTGCTTATGGCTTTTGCTACGCTATATGCAGGTATCTTTGGACACGCGCTCTTCCCTTATTTGAGTATGAACTGGAAGATTCCTGGGTGGATTTTAGCAATGTTGTCGCTAACATTTTTAGAGCGTGCTTCTATCCTGCAAACTAGAGGTTTTGTTAACCATCGCTTCTTACTGTTATTGACATACCTTAATATTATTGAGTTTATTGTTTTCTTTGTATTGGTGCTATGGACGCAAGAATTTAAATTTATTGAAATTCATTCAGGCTATGCTTTCTTATGCGTTGTTTTACCGCTGAATATATATTTTTATTTGCGCACCAAACACGACGCCTGTAAATATTTTTTTTATGGCATTGGATTTTCAGGTTTAGCGGTGTTAACATTCAACTTGGTCATTGGTTTTCACGCTTGGTTCAACCATATAGATCTTAGTCATTGCCTTCTAGCTATTGCGGCATACTTTTTTTATTTGGGTGCAAAAAGAGTCAATAAAGAAGCTTAAGCAAACTTAGCGACTGCAAGAGGCGTAGCTGTATTTTCTACAAAGCTTTCTTACATGTGATGCAGCAGATCGATTGCTGGCATCGTATTTTAGGGCTTGACGATAGTTTTTATAGGCATCATCATCGCGGTTCAAGTTTTCTAAGGTTCTTCCCATGAGGTCAAAGGTTGTGGAGTTTCTGGCATCGATTTCTTTGGCTCTAGATAAAGTAAGCAGAGCAGAGTAGTTCCAGCGGTTATCCAAATACATTTTTGCATTTTTGTGAAGGGTTTGAATATCTTTTGGATTTTTCATCAGTGTTTTAACATTGTTTTGTAACTGATCTTTAAAGTTTCGCATAGAGCTTCTGAGTTGTTGTCCTTGTTTAGGAAGAAGCTTCTTTTTTGAACATTCCAAGGCTTCATGCGTGAAAAGCTTGATTTGCTCTGCTTTTTGATGACAAGCTTGATAAAGGCCTAAAGCACTTTGTTGAACTTCATTGATTTTGTTGCGCATGATGTTTCTATACTGCGCTTTTTGTGCGCCACTTAAGCCAGCAGGAATTTTTGTTTGACTTAAAAATTTTGAAAAATCTTTATACAAATGTCCTGATTGGGCCAGTGCTGCAATAGAGGCGGTACTTTCACCCGACTGCGCAATTTGCGTGTACTTCTGCGACAAAAGCTCTAAAAGTTGGGTTTTTTGAGCAATAAGTTGTTCTTCTGAACCACCGCTGCGCATGGTAATAGCATTGTATTTTTTAAAAATGGGCTGAGTTTCTAAAAGTGTGATTTGCGATAAGACAAAGGCTCTATCACTGCCGGCATTAGCAATATACTGTTTGGCTTTTTTTGCATAAGCAAAGCCTGAGCTGAATTGTTTGCGTTTAAAAGAACTTTTTGCCAGGTAATAGTAAGCTTTTGCACTGTTTCTCTGAACTTGCAACCATCGTTTGGCTTGTTTATCCAAGAATGACCATTTTTCATATTCATCAAAGGTTTCTGCCGCTGTTTGCATGATGCTGATTTGTTGATTTTTACTCTTTGCTAACTTTAAAGCCAGGTTAAAGTTTTGATAAGCCTTAAGGTGATTGTTCAACGCGGATCTTATTTTAGCTGAGTTAAGTAATAGATCAACGGAGGCTTCTTTACTTTTAAAATTACGCGCATAGATTTCTGATGCTTTGGCCCCTAGATCAAATAAACCAACATTAAACATGGTTTGGCTCATGTTGGGTAAGATGTCTTCTAAATATTTTGATTTTGGATAATCCTGCATCAACATTTCTGCAGCCGCCATCATTTGATCAGGCTGTTTGGTTTTTTTAGCCGATACATAAGCATTGTAAACCGCTTTTTCACCCGCTTCTGTACCTTTGTATTTTGCAGACAACTTAAAAAAACCGGCGGCTAAGTTTTGATTGCTTGAACCAGGACTGGCTGCGTAACGTTCTTCTAAGCGTTTGAACTCTGCTCTAGAAACCATATCTCTTATTTCTGCAACAATACGTCGATTAAAACGACGACTTTGAATCAATTGATTTCCCGCTTTTACCATGCCGTCTTTATCATCTTTTAAATGGTAAGATTCCAATATCAAAGTAATGGCATCAACGGTTTTAGAAGTATTGGGGTATTGAAAAACAAACTTCCAAAAGTAATCAATGGTTTTATCCCAGTCATTTTGATCAAAATAAACCTTGCCCATGGCATAACGTATATCAAGCGCCTTTTTTGACCTTGGATTGAGACGCAAATAGGCTTCACTGGATCTTAAAAACCCAGATCGCGCTTGAACCAACTCTAGCTTGCTCAAGTCATCTTTTATTTTTAAAGCTTCTAAATATGATACCACTGAAGAATGGTAAAGGTCTGCTTGTTCTCTTGGCCTGCGGGCACGCTTGGCTAACTCTCTGTATTCTTCTGCAGCTTTTAAATATTGTTTGGCTTCATACAGCGCCTCAGCAGAGTTGTATTTCATTTTTAAAGCACTGGGATGACGTCCAAAGGCCATTAAATAATATTTATAGGTATTGGCAGCTTTTAAGGTTATGTCAGGATCATTTTGTTTCCTGGCATAGGCATGCAAGCGGGTGGCCGCATCTCGCAAGTATTTTTCCAGATTTTTAGCGACTTCAAGCCTATCACTCTTTTCTTGGCGCCAAGAATAAAAGTAACGTCGTAAGCTATCCACTAAGATTTTTGCATCTTCATCGATAGGGCCCGTGTAGCCATATTTTCTTAAATTACCAAAAAGGCGTTGTATGTAATCAATTTTGGTTTCTAAATCATAGCTGCGTCTAATCAACTCTCTGTAAATGGGAATCGCTTTTTTATTTTGTTTTTGAATATAATAACGGTTGGCCAATTTATCTAAAACAGTAATATAAGTATGGTTAGAGTCGGAAAGCTCTTTGTACCAAGCAATGGTGGTTTCTGGTAAATCTTTTTTACGGACTTTTGTGTAACACAAGACACTATCTACCAAAGCTTCTCGCTGTATGTTGCCAGTAGCCGATATTTTTTTAAGTTCTTCATCTTCTTCTTTGGCATTGCGGGCGACGGTTTCAAAAAGTTTTAAGGCTTTATCACAATTTTCCTGATTGACTTCACTCCAAGCCAACTTATAACGAGCTACATTGTGCATAGGGCCTTCTGGCATATCCAGAATTTGAATGTAAAAGTCTGTCGCAGCAGCAAAGTCGCGTTCATCAAAAGCTTTGTTGCCCAGAATAATTAAAGCATCATCTTTAAATTCACTGTTGGGGTGCTGGGCAACCAGTTTTTTATATTGATCCATGGCGGCATCTGTAGCATCAACTTGCTGCATTTCTTGCGCCATAAAAAACATGATTTTATCAACATTAAAATTGTTGGGAAACTCTTCAATAATTTTTTGATAAACGCCAATGGCCAACTCTTTTTGAGCTATAGATTGCTCAACATCTTTAAAAGACTTGATGCTGTCAGGTGATTTTTCCCTGGCTATAAAATAATGATAACGCGATTTTTCTATGTGCAATTCCGCTTGCTGCATCAGTAAATCAGGTCTATTGGTTTTTTCATCAATGGTTTTTAAGCGGTTTTTAACCGCTTCAAGCGCTTTATCTACTTTCTTTAAATTGTCATTAAGGTCTTTAATGAAGGTCTTTGAATCTTTTTTTTCTGGGAATTCGAAACCATAAGCTGTTGTCATCACTGAAAATGTAAACAGCACTATACAACACATTAAATTTTGTATGGCATGGCGTAGATTTACTTGCATAAGCTCTCCATTTTAACCAAATACAAATCCAGTTCATCAATCCAGTATTCTTGATCAAATTTCCAATGGATGGGGTCTGAGTTGATCACTTTTGCTTTTTTATGCTCAACAGGTTCTTTGGTATCTGAGAACTGTCCACGCTTAAACTCATCCATACGGGTTTCATACTCTAGGATATTCATTTGTTCATTAAAATGAATAATCTCTGCAGATACATCCTTTAATGCATCTTCTTGTACAGTTAGTGTTTCAGCTTTGAGTTCTTTTTCTTTTAAAGAATAAATCATGGATAAATGAGTCGCCAGACCATATTCTTTCCACTGTTCATCTTTAACGGCCAAGAGCCTTTCTTTTTCAAAGCTTATGAGTTTTTGTTGTTGCCAAATATTTTCAATCAAAGGGTGATATTTGGCAGCATCAACAATCGCATTAATTTTATTTAAAGAATCGCCATTTTTTATTTTTTCAATGGTTTTTGAGTATTGGTCTCTATAAAGATCAATGATTTTTCTTGTGTCACCGTAACGACATAAATTACGCAAAACAATACCATACAATAAATACTTTTCAGGTTGATTGATATCACTAAAGTGCGGTGCTTTTAAGGCATGCAGTGATCCCAATGACTTTTGGTAATCATAAAGCCAAAAATGATTCCAGGCTTTTTCCAGAAAAACATCACTTTGGGTTAAGATATTGCTATCAACGGCATTGTAAAATTTTAGGCTGTTTTCATACTCTTGTTGCTCAAACAAGAGTCTAGCTAAGGTTTTTCTAATTAAATTTTTTAATCGTGTTTTTTCAGGGACTTTTTCCAACAAAGTCACCAGTTGATCAATGGTCTCTTGAGATATTTTTTCTTCTTCAGACTCAGATAATTCACGAATAATCTTACTGTATTCTACTTTTTGGTAGGGTAGACCACCTTCTTTAAGATAATTGAACTTGTCATCTCCCCATTGGGTATCAGCTTTAATATAGTCGTCTTTTCCTTGATAAAACTTAATTTGCTCATCAAGAGCTTCAGAAAATTGTGCAAACTCACTGCTGGCCAATAATTCTTGTTCAATCAAGTGAGCATCATAGGGAAGCTTTTCCATTAGATTAAAAATAGACTTTAAACTCTCTCCTATAAACTCTTTATTGGCACCATGCCGAATAACTTCAACATAATATTCCAAGGCCACAGTATACAGTTTTAATTTTTCCAAGGATTTTGCAAAAATAAATTCAGCACCAACATAGTTTTCGGCCGTGTTTTGGTTATTCTGAATAAACAACCAAGCATAGGCACTTGATTTTAAGTATTTTTTCTTATCAAAATATTTTCTAGCGTTATTGTAATCTCCTTGTGGGGTGGGAGATTGACGGATTTTTTTGCTACAACCGTTAATAAAAAACAAGCCAAAAGAAAAAAAGAATATCAAACAAGGACGATACAATTTTACTTGTATAGAATTCATTTATTTTTTTTGTCCATTCCCGCCGCGATTAAAGCTTAAACCTACAACAATACTGGGCTCATTTTTTGGGTTTAAATCATCAAAAATAAAGTAATTGCGAAGTTCAGTCTTAATAGAGAGTTTTTGGTTTAAGTACAGCCTTAAACCAAAACCAAGGTCAGCCGTTGGTTTGAAACCACTATCAAAATTAAAAAAACCGCCCCCTAAAAGGACATAGCTTTCACCATGCATAATTTTTCTATTGAAAAACAGCATTTTTCTATAAACGGGCTTAAAAATAATATTACTGGTGATGACATAGTTTTTAGAGTCTCTATCAGTGGCTTCCAAGCCAAAAAGCAATTGTAAGTCATTTTGTAGACCGGTATTTTGGTTGGCAATCCAGGTAAACTGAGGCAGCTCAAGAGCAAAAGCATCATTAAAGTGATAAACATAAGAGAAGTTGGCACCAAAGCCTTTTTCAAAGGCATCAATGGGTAGGTATGAAGCCGCAAAGAAAAATTCATTTTTCATGTGGTATTTTCTGTTTTGGATGGCATAAGTTTCTGGGTCAAGAAAACTTTGTGCAAAAGAGTGTTGAATGCCAAAAAAACAAACCGAGCAAAAGAATAAAATAAACTGAGGCTTTAAATTTTTCATTGATACTTCCATTTTATAACACTTTTTCCAAAATGCACACTTTGAGCTGATATTTTAAGGAAAGATTTAGCATTGGATTAAAAAGGTGCTCCTGATTGAATCCATGCCAAAATTGTTTGGTAAGCACTATTGCTGGTGCCGCCGGTAAAAGCTTGGATATGAGGAGATTGACCATTTGGATAGGTCAAAAGTAAGCTGCTGCTAGGTGAGCTAGGATCAACTCTTAAACCTTGCCCAACATCTAAAAATAAAGAGTCATAAATGGTGACCAGTGTTTCACCATTGCCTTCTTGTAAAATGAGACCATTAACATCAAGCGGTGTGTTATTGTAGTGGCAGTTGGTACAGCGTTGACCAATGCTTGAGTCTGAAAAAATGGGATAGATATCATTTTGAAAGGAGAGGTTTGATCCTTCCTCTGGATAATTTTGAGGGTCCAGTTGACTAACATCAACAACGGAACAAAACTGTAAAAGAGTCACGCAGATTAATACACTGAGCAATATAAAATTATTAGTTTTTAGTGTGTTATGATTTTTCATTGTTGTAGACTCCATTTTCCTTATTTTAATTATACATCAAAATGATAACTGGTACTCCAAAGAAGCAATGTGTTGTAAATATTCAAAAGAACTGTTTGTATAGTCTTCATCAGCAAGACTAAATGTATTGCTATTACTATAATGTTTGTAATCAATTGAATAGTTCAGTCTTAGTTTATGCTGGCGATGAAGTACGTAATCATAATAAATTTGCCCCAATAAACCTAACTTTAAATTTGTATCATTAAGAACCGTATTGCTACCGGTATCGGTATAGTTGCCTAAAAAAGCATATTGGAGGTTGATTGTTAATGGATGGTTGGCAATTTTTTTAAGCATTGAAAAGCCCAGAGTAAACTGCTTGCTTGAAAAACTGTTAAAAACATTTTGTGAAACTTGATTGATATCTTCAATATCATCGCTTTTAAAGCGTTGTATTTGATAGCCTAGATTAAGACCCCAGTTTAAGTTTTGAGAAGATTGATTCATATAATGTAAAGAAGGGTGAATGTGCAGCATACTTTGATTAAGGTTTTGTTGCAAAAATGTGTTTCCAGCAGCATCATTGAGGTTTACATTGGGTTTAAATACGTGATAGCTGCTATTGATGTTTAGAAAATATTGTTTTTTAGCTTGAGGAGACTTGGACAGTTTGTACTTTAAGGAAAGATTAACACCAGGCCCACCTGTCCAATAACTGTAAAAGGGCGTGTTGTTTTCTGAACGTATCAAGTAGTTTATTGCAGAGTAGCTAGGGCCAGCTGTAAAAAACAACTGTGGTGATTGTTGCAAAGTCCTGCTTCTATTACGATGGGGTCTTTTTACTTTTCTAACAGGTGGATAAGGAGTTTTTTTTCTAGGTTTTTGTCTATAAGAGGGAGCAGGCGCTTTTTTAAGAGGTATAAACGCTTGTTTCGCAATCCAGCCTTCAATATTCCTATTGCTGCGTTTTGAAAAAATTTTAACTTTATAAAATGCTCCAGTGGAGCCTTTGATACTGGCTTTTTGATTGCGGTATACGCGGTCAATTTTCTGTGAATCTTTATAAGGGTAACGATAAATATAAGTATTGCGCTGAACCGTTGCTGCCCACAAGCTAAAACTAAAGCTCAGGTTAAGAAAAATCACAATTAGAAGTGTTTTTTTCACAATACTTTTAAACGGTCTCCAATCAGACACGGACCATAATTGAGTTAGATAGGTCACCACCAGCAGCAACAATATCAACCCCAAGTAAATCTGCCAATGAATTACGTAGCTGCGCAACAGTATTCCCTGAGCTCATAAAGTTTTGTGAAACCGGATCAAAACCGAGGTAGTTAAAGTTATTATCCATACTGGCCAAAGATCCATTTTTAAAAGCCGTAGGAGAAGCAACCACAATCATTTCTATACCTTTTTGATCAACATTGGCTGCGGTTCCGCCACCAAAGCTGTCTCCGGTATTGGCATTGGGGTCATCCGCTAAATCCGGACCTCTATTGCAATCATTGGTAATGGTGATCAGCATTCTATCTAGGACTGAATTACCTGGAATGTCGGGGTCATCAATTGATTGAGCATAGGATAGGGTATCAAAAATAACTTGTGACATATAATCTGCAAACTGCTGAAAAAAACGACCATTGGCAACACCGCCGGCTCTAACCGCCGTTCCACGTGTGGTTTGGCCAAAGGCAACATTGCCTTGCGTACTGTCAACAAAAATATGGGGATCAAAGTTATCAATCTCAACATTGAGTCCCATAGAAGCTTTGTTGGCAGCCATATTGGCAGCTAAACGACCGGCAACAAAAGGATCAATATTTCTTTGCTCAAGACTGATGGTTCCAAAACTGGGTTTTGTAATGCCATTGCTGAGTGTTTGTGCAGCAGCAAGATTCTCTTCAAGAAGAGCACGTTTGTTAAGCCTTAGTAGGGTTTCAATATTGCTCATAATGTCATTGAAGCTGCTGTGATGCTTGTCTTCAATAAGTTTGAGCACTGAGTTTTTAAACCCTAAATTGATTGCACTCAAAGCATTGACAAAAGGTTCATTTAAAACGGTTCCGGCATTGGTGGCAATATTAAGTTGCTCAAACTGCCTTAATAAAAGCTCAAGTGTCCTTACTTTTGATGTAAAACCAGAAGAATAAGGGCCAGCACCGTTAAGTTCCCAAACATCAGAAAAATCAAAAATACTGTTGATATCGGCAATGATATCATTGCGTTGATTGATAAAAGCTACTGGAAAAGTTGCTGAGGTATTGCTTTGACCGGTTTGCATAATAGAAATAGTCGAGCCAGAAAATGCATGACTGGTGTTTCTATCTCCAACCATATAGGACATATAGTCAGAAAATGAATTGGCAACGCTGTTCATTTCCGGCGAGAAGACACCCGGGGCATTAATCAAACTGCCTGGGCTTACAATAGCGTTGTTTGCGGCAAAGTGTGTATCTCGGTTAAGGTCATTGCTGCCATAGGTAGAAGCATCAGAATTAAAGGTCATCAAAGCATCGAGCTTGCCGGCGATGGTTACGGATATATTGTACCAAAACATGACAGGTGTAGATGCCCCTGTTTGTGCAAAAGCTAGAGAGCTCCCAAAAAGTTTTTTAGAAAAGTCTTCCATGACTTCATAGCGGACTAAGCCTGGTAAACCTAGCGTTCCCAGAAACATGCCAACAGATTGAATAAACTTTCTTCTGCTGATGTCGTTCATTTTTTTAGGATCGTTATGATTCATCCAATGTTTTATATTTTTTTTATTCTGTTTATTCACTGTGTTTCACCTCTTCACCCAAACTGTTGCTTGTAAAGCAAGCGTTAAACAAGCCATTTCTCTTCTTTGAACCGAGTTTAAAAGCCCTGGATCTGCAAGCATACTTGTGACACTGTCAAGTTGCTCTTGATTCATATCCAAGCCAGTTAAGGCTTGCCAAAATGCATTGGGTTGGCTTGGGTTAGATAATCCAATGGCAAGTAGGTCTGCTTCAGTGCAGGCTTCATCAAATACGGTTAGCAATGAACGAAATATACCTGAAGAAAACTGTGATGAACTTCTAAATTCAGACTCAAGGCCTTCTAAAAGACTTACCGTGTTTGAAGCGTCACTGAGATTAAATACACGTTTTATTTTAGCTTTTAGAGCATCATAAGAAATGATTTCTAGGTTGGTTTGGTCTGCCTCAAATGTTTGTGATGGTGGTAAAGAAGGGTCGTCCGCGGACACTTTTTTTAGGGTGGGCTGCTGGAGACACGCTGTTAACATAAGTATGCAAACAAATAAGGCCTGTATGGAAAATGAAAAAAATATATTGTTTTGATTGCTCATGGTTGGTCTCCAATAAAAGGTTCTATTGCTGGACCTATAAAACACCAGTCAAATTTTAAACAGTCGTTCAATGTATCTGTGATGGAACGATTATTTTCAACGTAAAGATCAGTGAATCGATCAAGGTACAATAGCTCAGAAGAAGTGTTGGCAAAATTATACTCCTCTACAAATCCTGACCCGGCCGTTTCTTTATTAATGGATAGAGCTAAAGCAGCAACACGTCTACTCCAACAAGAGTCTACGGTATCTCTGGCTTGGCTTAACATTTCATTGACAAAACTATGCAGCGTTAAGACGGGGGGGCGACCTAAAAAAATATTATAGTATTGATTTCTTTGGTTTAAGGGAACCGTTTGGCCATTAACCAGGACAGGTTCAGTTTCAGAAAGCTTGCCCCAAGTATTCTCTGGATCCAGGTTGGGTTGGTAGCCATCAGCATTGTATTGACTAACCGCGCCTTGAAGCATTTCTAGATAAACATGGCAGCCTTGGCATGTTGGTTGGGCATGAAAGGCTTGGTCAAGACGTTCTAAGGTCCAGTTATTAAAGTTCGGGATTTGATAGGGTGGTGGTTGACAGGTAAGATACTGCATATAAGAACGAATAGCAGGCAAGCTGGTTCCTGAGTTTTGTAAAAACTGAACAAACTTTGGATCAGATAATATGCCGGTTTGTTCACCGTCGGGTGTAACCGTAAGTGAAGAAGAATCATAATCTGATTGATTGTAAGCAACGAGGCTATCAACATTATTTTGATCAACACTGCCTTGAATCAAAAACAGCTGATCTGTACTTAAATTGTTGTTCACCACATACATGGCAAGGTCAAGTCGCCGAGATTCAAAAAAATCAGGTTCATTTTGTGCAACCAATAAAAGCTTTCTAAAGTACTCACGTATTTTTTGTTCGTAGCTAGGGTGAGTGAAAATTTGATCAACTAAGCTTTCATACAAGTCTCTGGCTGTTTCAGGGTTAGTTTGGTTGAGCAGTTGACTGCTATCAATATTTAAATCAATCGCGGCAAAGCCATCTGTCATTCTTGAACTCGCAGTTTCTAACGCTTGATACAACTGTTGTGGCGTCCATTCTACTTCCCGGTTTTCATACAGCGAGTCTCCATCAGGGTTGTCTGGGCTTTGATCGATAACCAGAGCTTCACGTTTACAGGCAAAAAAAAATGTCATCAAAAACATTAAAGAGAAAAAAAGTAGTCTATCTAAGGTATTGATATTAAAGTATTTTGATTTTTTTTTAGCTTTCATTGCTACTTAATATTGTAAGAAAAACAAGGCAATAGAGCAAGGAATAAATATGTTTTATAAAGATGCTAAACAATTGTTTTAAAACCGTTTATTGTACATCAAGCCAATAAAATGAGTATCGGTTTTGCTGGTAATATTGGTAAAGCTTTGTTCAACTCTAGTTACCGTACCTGTAAAAGCACTTTCAATTCTATGAAAACTATAGCGTAAAGATAAGCTACCAAAATTAGAATCATACATGACATCCAATTTGGGCATGTAACCCATAGACTGAGCATCAGCCTGGCCAGAAGTGCCTTCAGGATCTTCAGCATAATTTTGCATCAAGACGGCATTGATCGCCAAGTTTACTGTGATATCAGGTGTTGCTTTGTAAGCCAGAGTGGGGCCAACAACGATACCTGTTGCTGTGTAACTGTTGTAAAGGCCAATAGGATCGTTATTAATATCAACTATATCATCACCCATGAAACTGAAATAACGATAACCAAGCATTAAACCAGCTGTGGTCTGTGGATTTATATCTTTTTCTATTTGTAAACCTGGAACAAGGTGAAAGGCCATATTGTTTTGAGTTCTTTTGCTAAAAACACTGCCCGTGCCATCTTGTAAGTTGGTTTTAGATGAGTAAAAAGCAAAGTTTCCATCAAGCAAAAGTTTTACTCGCATGTCACTATTGGCACTTTCCCAAGCGCTGTAAGCAAGGTTTACTTGAGCACTGGGCCCTAAAAAAGCATAGGCAAAAGCTTGTGTGTCTGAACTTACGTCGTAAGCATAGTAAGAACCACCTAAACCGGCTTGCACCAACAACTTAGAGTCACTGGTGTTGGCTGAAGGACGTTTATAGTTTGAACGATTGGCCGTAGAAGAAGATGGCTTTTTTCTAGGAGGCGGTGAATACCTTGGAGGAGCTGGCCTGCGAGGTGGTGCAGAGTACCGTGGTTGTGAACTTCTTGGGCGTTGCTTGGAGAGACTACCTTTAGCAACCCAACCACTTTTAACTTGTCCATTGGATGATTTGTATGAAATTAAATACCAGTTGCCTTGTGTTTTTCTGTAGGCAACTTTTGTCCCTTGTCGTAACGCTGCAATGTTACGTGCTTGACTATTGGCCGCACTTTTTACATAGACTTTAGCCTGCTTAATGTAGGCATATGTCGCTGCTTGAACAGGTAAAGATAAAATAAGAATAGATGAAAAGAAAAGAGTGAAAGCCGTAAGTTGTTTTTTCATAGTATCACTTAATTATAGCAAAGTTCTGCAGAGGCTAAAAACTTTAATTGATTTTGTAAAATTAACACTGTGCTTTAAATTAAGCAAAACAAATGCCAAATAAATTAAAGCCTAAGTTATGATTTATACAATATTTAGGTGACTATAAATCCTATACTGTATATTTTTTGCGTAAAAAATTGTTCCATTTTATGATTAAGCAGAAGTCACTAATCCTACAACAATTGTGAAAAAAAATATTATGGCCAAGTTAAGCACACAACATCTATCAAAGTCTGAGGTTCGTCTTTTGTTTTTAATAGCTCAGGGCTTTGCAGATAAACAAAAAATTAAACAGACCGGTCAAGAACTTAAACAAAGTCAGTTTAAAGCCATGATGGCAAAGTTGCATGTTTTGCAACTCGATGCCATCCCAATTGTTGCTCGAGCTCAATATATTCCTGCATTTTCTCGCATAGGTCCATACCACAATCAATGGTTGGATGAGCTAGCCTATCAAAAAGATCAGTGGTTTGAATGTTGGGCGCATGAAGCTTCACTAGTACCGGTTGAATATGAACCACTATTTCGTTGGTCAAAAGAGCGCGTGAAAGAGGGCTATACTTGGAAGTCATTGTACCGTTTTGCAACACAAGAAGAAAAGTACATTAAAGATGTATATGCGCAATTAAAAGAGAGAGGAAGACTAAGAGCCAAAGATATATTAGATCAGCAAAAATTACCTAAGAGTACATGGGGTCATTATTCTTATGCAGCTAAAGCTTTAGATTGGTTATTTCGTACGGGACGTGCAGGTATAAGGCGAGTTGGGAACTTTGAAAAAGAGTTTGATTGTTTAGACAATATTGTTCCAAACAATATCTACCGGCAAAAAACACCGTCAGTTGAAAAAGCAATAAAGCAGTTGTTGCTTTTATCTGTACAAGCTTTAGCAGTAGGAACAGAGGACGAAATTGTTGACTATTTTAGATTGCCACCCAAGCTTGCTAAGCCTTACTTAAAAGAATTGTGTGAAGATAAAAAATTGCAACAATGGCAGGTAGAGTCCTGGAAAAAACCAGCCTATGCTTTACCAAAGTTAAATAATAATATTGACAATTCTAGCGATCATATGACAGCTCTTCTGTCTCCTTTTGATCCAGTTGTTTGGCATAGATCAAGAACCGAAAGACTGTTTGATTTTTTCTATAGAATAGAAATTTATGTTCCAAAAGAAAAAAGAAAGTGGGGCTATTATGTGCTTCCATTTTTAATGAACGGAGATTTAGTTGCTAGAGTTGATCTTAAGGCTGATAGAACAACACATACTTTATGGGTGCCTGGAGCATTTATGGAAAATGAGGTTAAGAAAACAGATGTTGCGCTTGCTTTAGCGATTGAATTGAAACAAATGTTGTTGTGGTTAAACCTAAATACAATTACGGTTGGTGATAAAGGTGAATTGGCCCAGCCTTTAAAGCGAGCCGTTAAAAATCTTAAGCTATAGGTTGACTAACGTGACAAATTAATGGGGCTGATTTGTGTTAATTTGTTGGAAGAAAAAAGGTTTCTACGCGCTAAGGGCTTTGTTTGGCCATGGGAAACAACAAAAACTGGGTAAAACAATTCTTTTTTTAGTTATCATTTTGTAAACTTAGCGGCATATAAAAAGTTAAACTGAAAAATATTTTGCCTGTGGATGGTGGAAGACGATGGCACTTACGCTGGCTTCTGGATCCATCATGCAATCTTCAGTCAGCTCAATATTGATGCGTTCCGGTTTTAGCAGCTTGAATAATTTTTTTTGATCATCCAGGTCAGGGCAGGCCGGGTAACCAAAAGAGTAACGTTTACCTTGATACTTGGCTTGAAAAAGTTCTTTTAAGCTAAAGCTGTTTTTTTCGATCCCCCAATTTTGTCGAATGGTTTGATGAACATACTCAGCCAGGGCTTCAGCCATTTCTAAATTGAGGGCAAACAAGATATGAGATTTTAAATAGTCTCCACTTTCTTTCCAAGCGATGGCTTGCTCGCGTGCTTGATTGCCTAAACTGCAAATAAACAGTGCGCAGGTATCATAAGGTTTTTCTGACTTTACATAATCTGAAAGGCAGAGACCATCGCCTTTACTTTGCCTCGGAAAGGTAAAGCGCTCAATACACTTTTGCTCCTCGTCATAAAACTCTATACTGTTTTTATTTTTTAAACATTGGAAGTCATGGATAATATACTGCGGTTTAAACAAACGCTGTTCTTTGGCATAGCTGTAGACTGATTCAACACTTTCTTTTAGTTCTATGGATTTAGCTTTAAGTTCTACAGTGTTGTCCTTGGCTTTAAAGATAGAAAAGAGCTGATCTACTTGTGAGTTGGGTAAGCCTAAATGCCTTCCATACAACATTCTTGGATTGATGAAGTCTTTAATGCTATCCAAATCCTGTACGGTATGAACATCCTGTTTAAAATGTTGAGGATCGGGGATATATCCTGCATCTGAAAGAGACGCAGCTACAACGGTGTTATCAGCAGTGCTCGTGTTTTGAGTTAAGGTGCTCTCTGAAGAAAGCGGTTTAGATTTGTCTGGAAGCGTTTTTTCATTTAAGGCATCTTTGCATAAGGTCAAACCGGTCATAGCATCTTTAGCATAATACACATGGCCATCGTAATTGGGGGCTATTTTTTCAGTAGTGAACTTGTTGGACAATGCAGCGCCGCCCACCAAGAGAGGGGTGTTGATGTTTTCGCGCTGAAGATCAGAGGCCGTGATGGCCATCTGTTGCGCTGATTTAACCAGCAAACCAGATAAACCAATTATGGAGGGTTTGTGTTTTTTGTAAGCATCAATCAATTCTTGTGAGGTCACCTTAATGCCTAAATTGATGACCTTATATCCATTGTTGGATAAAATAATATCAACCAGGTTTTTACCGATATCATGAACATCTCCTTTAACCGTGGCCAACATGACGGTATCCTGACTGACAGCGTCTGTTTTATCCATAAACTGTTCAAGATGATCAACCGCTGTTTTCATGACTTCTGCGCTTTGCAAGACTTCTGCTACAATCAGTTCATTGTTATTGAACAAACGTCCCACTTCGTTCATGCCAGTCATCAAAGGACCATTGATGATGTCCATGGCTTTTTGTTCTTTTAGTTTCAGATCAAGGCGTTCAATCAAGTGTTCTTTGCTGCCGTCAATAATAGCAAAAGCCAAGTGTTCATCTAAACTGCGCTTGGATTGATCTTGTCTTGTTGATGCCGTTTTCTTTTTTCTGTAAAAGTTTGCAAAAGCATCAATGAAATGTTGTTCGCCACTCCACAGCAAATCTTCGGCTAATTTTTTTTCTTTTTGATCAATACTGGCATAACGCTGTAACATCTGAGTGTTGACCAAAGCCAAATCCAAACCGGCTTTACTACAATGGTATAAAAATACTGCATTGAGGACTTCTCTTCCCGCAGCAGGTAAGCCAAAAGAAATATTAGATATACCTAAAGCTGTTTTTGTATTGGGGAAGCGTTGTTTCAATTCCGTCAGAGCTTGAACCGTGGCTTTAGCTGAGGCTAAATAATTTTCATCTCCAGTGGCACAGGGAAATACCAAAGGGTCCCAATAAATATCGTAAGGGCTAATCTTAAAGTCTTGCGTCAAAATTTTATAAGATTTTTCAGCGATCTCAACTTTTCTTTCAAGACTGATTCCCATACCTTGCTTGGGATCGTCATCAATAGTCCCAACTATTAAGGCTGCACCATATTTTTTAGCCAAAGGAACAATGTTTTCAAAGCGTTCTAAACCATCTTCTAGGTTAATAGAGTTGATCACGGCTTTGCCCTGACATTGCTTTAAAGCATACTCAATAACTTGGGCATCGGTTGAGTCAATCATCCAGGGCGCGCGCAGGGTTTTATTGACATAAACCAAAAAGTTTTTCATGTCGTTCAGCTCATCTCGATCAGGGTTGGCTAAGCAAATATCAATGATATCAGCGCCAGATTTAACTTGTTGTCTGGGAATTTCAGCAGCCTGCTCAAAGTTTTCTGACTCAATGAGTTTTTTAAACTTTCGACTGCCAATAATATTACTGCGTTCACCCACCAAAATGGGAAGCTTATCATCAGTGATATCTAAAAAATTGATGCCCGATAGGTGGTGTATTGACTTGGTAATGTTGTGTCTGGGATTGGGATTGTGTTGATCCAATAAAACTCTTAGAGCTTTAATGTGCTGGTAGTTGGTACCACAACAGCCACCCATGACATTGATCCAAGCGTTATCCATAAAAAATTTAATTTTTTCTGCCAATTGCTGGGGATCAAGTGTGTATTGGCCCTCTTCATTAGGCAAGCCTGCATTAGGGATACAGGCTATAGGTGTTTGGGATAAGTCATGAAGCGCGCGCAAATGATCGGTCATGAAGTCGGGTCCAGTTGCACAGTTTAAACCAATATATAAAAGGGGGAGGTGAGCTACACTCGACCAAAAAGCTTCAATACTTTGCCCGGCCAATGTTGTTCCCATGGTTTCTATGGTGGCGCTGATGGCAATAGGCCGTTTAAGACTTGGGTCTTTTTCAAATAAATTCAAAGCTGCGCTTAAACCTGCTTTAAGATTGCGCATGTCTTGTACGGTCTCAAACAACAAATAATCAACACCGCCATCAATCAAAGCTTTTATTTGCTGGAAATACTGTTGTTGCAATTCATCAAATTCAATGCCACCGGTGACCGACAAAGATTTTGTGCTGGGCCCTAAAGAACCGGCAACAAATCTAGGCTGTTCTGATGTAGAAAAACCTAAAGCGGCTTTTTTAGCAATTTGAGCCGCGGTAAAATTAATATCATAGGCCTTTTTACCCAAAGAAAATTCATCTAAAACAAATTCTAAACCACCAAAAGTATTGGTTTCAATGATATCTGCACCAGCATTGAGATAGTTTTTATGAATCTGAAGAATTTTCTCTGGAGCTGTTAAGCATAGGTTTTCATTGCACCCATAGTAATCTTCACCACCAAAATCGGCAGCATTAAGGTTTAAGTCTTGAATGGCAGTTCCCATGGCTCCATCTAAAAGGAGAATATTTTGTGTAAGACGATGTTGTATTCTGCTCATGAGTGCCGGCAACTATATCTGAGTTTTATCTTTTGATCTAATAAAATAACTTCAAAACAAAGGTCTCAGCCCTATTTATTTTGAACGTATACCCAAGACACATGGCTCTATTGGGTTTGGGTACACATCGTCAAAGATTTAATTTTGTTTTTTAAGCAAGTCTCTAATTTCTTCAAGTAAAACTTCTTGCTTTGGGGGTGGGGTCGGCTTTGCTTCTTCTTCTTTCTTAAGTTTGTTCATTTGCCGAATCACTAAGAAAATTGAAAATGCAACGATGACAAAATTAACAACAGTGTTGGCAAAAGCACCGTAGGCAATAACAGGCGCCCCAGCTTCTTGTGCTGCAGCGAGTGTATCAAAGCTAGAACCATCTAGCGCAAAAAACATATCTGAAAAATCAACGCCACCCGTAAGTTGCCCAACAACAGGCATAATTAAATCATTAACAAACGATGTTACAATTTTACCAAAAGCTGCGCCAATAATAATACCTACAGCCATATCAACAACATTGCCCTTAACAGCGAAATCTTTAAATTCTTTTAACATCATACCTCCAAATGGAAATTAAACCCTGTTGCTCTTATATCCAAATTTTTATAAGTGTAAAAGTAAAGAGTTCGTTTTTTACCAGAAAGAAAAATTATTGTTTTTCTTGATCCTAAGAGTTGACGAGCTTTGATTTTGCAGCTTTGATACAGAGTTGTGATTATTCAAAGTACAATCCATTCAGAATCAAAAGAATTTAAAGAAAATTACGCATACCACAAAGATCTTTGGCAAGACCATCAACAAAAATTAGATGCCGTTGCCAAGGGTGGGGGCGAAACTTACTTAAAAAAACATCAAGCAAAAGGTAAGTTGTATGTCCGTGATAGAATTGCTTATTTAATTGATGAAGGCAGTAGTTTTTTAGAGCTTTCGCCCCTTGCCGCCTATGGTCAATATGACAATGCCGTAGCCAGCGCTGGTCTTGTCTGTGGTATTGGCAAAGTTAAGGGTAACTCAGTCATGATTATTGCCAATGACGCTACGGTTAAAGGTGGAACGTACTTTCCACAAACGGTTAAAAAACACTTACGAGCTCAGGAAGTTGCTTTAGAGCATAAGTTGCCCTGTATTTATCTTGTTGATTCTGGTGGAGCATTTTTACCTCTGCAAGCAGAAGTCTTTCCCGATAAGCTGCATTTTGGCCGTATTTTTTACAATCAAGCGCAAATGTCTGCTCAGGGAATAGCGCAAATAGCGTGTGTGATGGGGTCGTGTACGGCTGGTGGAGCCTATGTCCCAGCTATGAGTGATGAAACAGTGATTGTAAAAGGTCAAGGCACTATTTTTTTGGGAGGTCCTCCCTTGGTTAAAGCAGCCACCGGAGAAGATGTCACGGCAGAAGAATTGGGGGGTGGCGATGTGCATGCTAAAAAATCAGGTGTTGTGGATCATCTGGCCAAAGATGATCACGATGCCCTGGATAAAGTTAGGCAGATTGTAAGTCATTTGAATATTAAAAAACATAAGCTGGTCATGAGGGATCAAGAACCTCTGTATGACAGTTCCAGCATATGGGGCGTCATACCCAAATCACCCAATACCAGCTATGATGTGCGTGAAGTGATTGCAAGACTTGTTGATCATAGTGAATTTGATGAGTTTAAAGCCTTGTATGGGACAACTTTGGTTTGTGGTTTTGCCAAGGTTTGGGGGCAAACAATAGGTATTGTGGCCAACAACGGTGTGCTGTTTTCACAAAGTGCTCAAAAAGGCGCGCATTTTATTGAGTTGTGTTGTCAAAGAAAAGTGCCTTTATTATTTTTGCAAAACATTACCGGCTTCATGGTGGGTAAAAGTTACGAAGAGGGTGGTATTGCCAAAGATGGTGCCAAGTTGGTCATGGCAGTATCTAACGCTCAAGTCCCTAAATTTTCTGTTGTCATTGGAGGAAGTTTTGGCGCGGGTAATTATGGCATGTGTGGTAGAGCTTATGACCCCAACTTTTTATGGATGTGGCCCAATGCAAGAATATCGGTGATGGGAGGCCAACAGGCCGCCAATGTTCTGTGGACGCTCAAGCAAATGCAGGGCAAAGCCAAAGATTTCGATGAGGCCAGTTTTAAGCAACCGATTTTGGACAAATATGAAGCCGAAGGCTCACCTTATTACAGCACCTCTCGTTTATGGGACGATGGTATCATTGATCCAAGACAAACCAGAAATACTTTGGCTTTGGCCATAAACTTAAGTTTAGAAAACCCTATACCCGACACCCAATTTGGTGTTTTTAGAATGTGAGCGTGATTGATGTCAGCCGTAAATATTGAGCATAGCCAAACGCAAAGTCATATTATTTTAAATCGTCCTCAGCACAGCAATGCTTTAACTGAGGCCATGCTTTTAGAGTTAAGTGATGCATTCAAAAACATTCCTAAGAGCTCTAAAATATTAACAATTTCTGCCAATGGAAAGCATTTTTGTGCCGGTGCAGATTTGAACTGGATGCGACAATCCAAAGACTTAAGTGAAGAAGAGAACCTTGCTTCAGCTGAAAATTTATTCAACATGTACTTGGCCTTGTATGAATGCCCCATACCTGTTGTAAGTCATGTTCATGGTGCTGTGATGGGTGGCGCTTTGGGTTTGGTTGCTTGTTCTGATATTGTCATTGCGCAAGACAATGCTTTTTTTAGTTTGAGTGAGGCCAAATTAGGCATTGTGCCGGCCACTATTTCTCCTTTTGTCATACAAAAAATAGGTTATTCACAGTTTTTAGCTTTGTCCTTGCAGGCTAGAAAGTTTTCGGCACCAGAAGCTTTGAATTTTGGCTTGGTTCATCAGTGCATTGCTGGGCAAGAGGAAAGTAAAAAAGTATTTTTAAAAACATGTGAAGACACTTTAAGTAACTCGCCCTATGCACTTAAAATCATTAAACAATTATCTAGGCAATATTTACCTTTAAAACCTGAAAATTTTGCTCAATATACATCCAAACTGATTGCGCAGTGTCGGGTATCTCATGATGGCCAGGAAGGTTTAAATGCATTTTTTGAAAAACGTAAGCCGCAGTGGAGTGAAGCATGAAGCGAGAATTGAACCAGCACAAAGTATTTATTGCCAATCGGGGGGAGGTTGTTTCAAGGCTGTGTAAAACTCTAAAAAAACTCAACATTGAATCCGTGGGCTTGGCTTGTAAAGAGGACTTATCACAATATACAAAGCATCTGGATGAAGTCATATGGATAGAAGCTAAAGCCATGCAAACGGTTTTTACCGATGCAAAAGCCATGATCACGCATGCTAAAAGTCAAGATTGTACCGCGATTCATCCAGGCTGGGGATTTCTTTCTGAAAATGCAGATTTTGCTCAAGCCTGCAAAGACAATGGAATTGTTTTTATTGGCCCCAAGCCCTCATCGATCAGAGCTTTTGCTGACAAAGCCAAAGCCAAAAGCATTGCTATCGATGCAGGTTTAAGTGTTTTACATAGTGTAGATGAAGCCAACTTTGAGCATACAGAAAGCTTTATTGATGCAATAAAAAAAACCTTATCGTTGCCTATTATTTTAAAGCCAGCCCTTGGGGGTGGGGGCAAAGGCATGACCATTGTGAGAGATATCAATGAACTTAAAGAAGCGGTGGCTTCAGCCAAAAGAGTTGCTCAAGCAGCCTTTGCTGATGCAAGCTTGTTGGCTGAACCGTATTTAGAAAAAGCGCGTCATGTTGAGGTGCAGGTTTTTTCTACAGGAGAGAAAGCCTATCATTTTAAAACCCGTGATTGCACCATGCAAAGGCGTTATCAAAAAATTATAGAAGAAAGTCATTCTACTTTTTTAGATGATGAACAAGAAGCTCAAGTCTGTCAACAAGCCGTTGATTTGGTGGAGTCCATTGGCTATGAAAGTTTGGGAACTGTTGAGTTTATCATTGATCAAAACAAAAAAGCTTATTTTATGGAAATGAATACACGCCTGCAAGTAGAGCATGGTGTAACAGAGTTGATTTTTGCTCTTGATTTGGTGGAATTGCAAGTCAAACATGCATTGGGTGAGACCGTCACTCTTGCTGAGGACTTAAAGCCGAATGGACACGCTATTGAGGTAAGAGTTTATGCAGAAAACACTTTAAAAGATTTTGTTCCTGCCAACGGTCAGGTTAGGGCCATTGAGTTTTCGTCAAGTATTGATAGAATTGAATGTGATGTTGCAAAGGGCACGATGGTTGGCAACAACTTTGACCCAATGATCGCCAAAGTTTTGGTTTGGTCAGAAAGCCGAGATCAAGCCATTTCAAAAATGTTACAGATGCTTAAAGACAGTTATATTTTAGGTGTGCAAAATAACATGAATTTTGTGCAATGGCTGTTAACGGCCAATGATTTTGTAGACGGAAAACATGATATTCAATGGATTGATCGCCATTATCAAGATTATGTCAAATATGAAGCGAGTTACTTTGAAACACAAGCGATTTACAACTTAATTTATAGCGTTGAACATCTCGCAGAAGATAAAAACCACAATCCGTGGTACCACAATTCACTTCCATCCAATCTTCCAGCCAGAGATCAAGCTCAAAATCTGTATAAAACTGCAATGAATGAACTGTTGCCTTATCCCCAACAGCTTGAAAAGTTGCCCTTAACAAAAACACATCAGGAGCATGTTTTTAGTTTAGCCAATGGAGACAAGCTGATTATGATAGCCGCAAATAATGCGCTATATCTGCATATAGATGGCAAGCAGATTACTTTAAAGAAGGCTCAACGCTTACAATCTGAAGATGAAGACGCGGCTTTAAACCACTGTAAAGCTCCGCTCAACGGTCTGGTTAAGGCTGTATTTACAGAAAAAGGACAAAGCGTTAAAAAAAATGATGTCCTGTTAACCATAGAAGCCATGAAAATGGAGTATAAAATACTTGCCCCAAGGGACGCCGTGATAAAAAAGGTAATGGTTCAAGAAAACCAACAAGTAAATGAAGAACAACATTTGCTTGAGTTGGAATAAGCATAGCTATGGACATACAGATTAAAGAAATGGGCCCGCGTGATGGTTTACAAAACATTAAACAGGTCATTCCTACAGAAATCAAAATAAAGCTGATTGAGTTGCTCACTCAAACTGGCTTACAATACATAGAGTTGGGTGCATTTGTTTCGCCTAAAGCTGTGCCACAAATGGCCGATACACAAGCGATTCTTGCTGCAACTCAAGCATTGACCAAAAATATACAAACATCCGTACTTGTGCCTAATTTAAAAGGTTTGGACATGGCCATTGAAAGTGACATGCAAGAAGTGGCTGTTTTTACAGCGGCTTCAGAAACATTCAATCAAAAAAACATCAATGCCAGTATAGAGCAAAGTTTTGTGCGTTTTAAGCCTGTCATTGAAAAAGCCTTGCTGCATAAAATAAAAGTAAGAGCTTATGTGTCCACGGCTTTTGTCTGCCCCTATGAAGGCGATATCAATCCAGATAAAGTGGTGAGTATTGTTGAAAAGTTATTCAATATGGGTTGCTATGAGGTGTCCATTGGCGATACCATTGGCAAAGCCAGTCCACGACAAATCAAGACCTTGTATCAGATGACTGAAAAAATGGGTTTAAATCCATTTTTAGCAGGTCATTATCATGACACCTATGGCTTGGCTTTATGCAATGTTTATGAAAGTTTGCAGCAGGGAATTAGAGTCTTTGATACATCGATTGCTGGCTTGGGAGGCTGCCCTTATGCACCCGGCGCTAAAGGCAATTTAGCCACTGAAAAATTGCTTTATTTCTGTGAACGAGAAAATATAAATACAGCTCTTAACGCTTCTAAACTAGAGCCGGTATTAAATTATGCAAAAACCAATATTCCATCCTAAGCGTTGAGTAAAACTTTACTTTTTTGATGGCTTTAGTAGTTAGCCCTTATGCTCAAAAATACAGACTATCGTATAGAAAAAGATTCCATGGGAGAAATGCAGGTTCCTAAAAACGCTTATTATGCGGCACAAACGCAAAGGGCAGTGTTAAATTTTCCTATCAGTTCTTATACCATCCCTAGGGTTATGATTCAGGCTTTGGGAGAAATTAAGAGAGCCGCAGCCATTGCCAATGCTGAGTTGGGGTGTATCAGTTCTGAACAATCAAAAGCCATAGTTGAAGCGGCAGAACAGGTGATTGCCGGTGAGTTTGATGATCAATTTGTGGTGGATATCTTTCAGACTGGGTCTGGGACCTCTTCCAATATGAATACAAACGAAGTAATTTCCAATAGAGCCACAGAAATTTTGGGTGGAGAAAAAGGCAGTAAGCTGATTCATCCCAACGATCATGTCAACTATGGCCAATCTTCCAATGATGTGTTTCCTACAGCCATGCATATAGCCACCAGTTTACACTTTAACAAAGTATTGCTGCCCGCCATGCGGCGCTTGCATACAGCTTTGGATGAAAAAGCCCATGAATTTGATGACATTGTTAAAATTGGTCGGACGCATTTACAAGACGCAACTCCCATTACAATGGGACAGGTATTTTCAGGCTATGCTTTTCAAGTGCAAGAAGCCATAGAAAGAATAGAACGGGCTTTAATTTCAATCAGTGAACTGGCTTTGGGCGGAACAGCCGTTGGAACCGGTTTAAATACTAAAGAAGCTTTTCCAAAACACGCCATTGCCGAAATTGCCAAACATACACAGTTACAATTTTCTGAAACTCGCAATCACTTTGCCGCGCAAGCGTGTAAAGATGCCATTGTTGAAGCCAGTGCAGTTTTAAAAGGTTTTGCTGTAAGCTTCATGAAAATTGCCAATGATATTAGACTTTTGGGCTCAGGACCTCGCTGTGGTATTGGCGAGTTGCTTTTACCCGAAACGCAACCCGGCTCATCGATTATGCCAGGCAAAGTCAACCCTGTGATTGCTGAATCGGTTTGCATGGTTTGTGCGCAAGTGATGGGTAACGATGCAGCGGTGACCATGGGTGGTCAAGCCGGTAACTTTGAGCTCAACGTCATGATGCCCATGATGATTCACAATGTATTGCAAAGCAGTGAGCTTTTGGCCAATTCTTGTCACAACTTTGTAGAGCGTTGTATTGATGATTTGGGTGTAAATAAAGAACGCTGTGAAGCCTTGATTGAAGAAAGTTTGGCCATGTGTACCTCATTGGCACCTTTGATTGGCTATGATGAAGCGGCGGCCATTGCTAAAGAAGCCTATAAAAGTGGTAAAACTGTCCGCGAAGTTGCTTTGGCAAAAAATATTTTGGATGAGACAAAACTTAATGAAGCCTTAAATCCAAAACGTATGACCCAAAGAGATGCATAAAATAAAGGAGTGAAGCATGCCCAGTTTTGATATTGTTAACGAGATTGATTTTTCTGAAATAGATAATGCCTTAAATCAGGCCAATAGAGAGTTAACCCAGCGTTTTGATTTTAAAGGCAGTAATACAAGCATAGAACGTAAAGATAAAGAAATCATGGTCAACTCGGCAGATGATTATAAAGTTCAAGCTGCGGTTGATGTTTTACAGGCTAAATTAGCTAAAAGAAGCGTTTCGTTAAAGTCTTTGGAACTAGGAAGGGTTGAACCTGCCGGTGGTGGGAGAGCCAAACAAAACATTAAAGTGGTAGAAGGCATTGATAAAGAAAAAGCCAAAGAATTGGTTAAAAAAATCAAAGATTCTAAATTGAAAGTACAAGCGTCTATTCAAGGTGAAGCTGTGCGGGTCACAGGAAAAAAACGCGACGATCTCCAAGACGTGATTGCCTTATTAAAAGGTTTAGATTTTAGTTTGCCACTGCAATTTAATAATTTCAGAGATTGAATACTGCTGCTAAGCGGCTGCTTAAAATTGACTCAAAATCAAAACCAAACTTTGCTCACTGCTTAAATATAAGCAGAGGAGCTATAGTGATAATCAGCACTTATATGTATGGCATATAAGTTGCTTTAACAAACCTTGTCCATTGTTAGATAATCTAAATTTCATTGAGCTCGAGGTTGAAATGAATACAATCAAAATATTTAGTTTTAGTGTTAGTATGCTTCTAAGCGGTATACTCATCATGGCATGTGGTAGCACTAGTATAAGCACAATGTCAGCAGATTCTTATGTTGCCTATCATCACCCTGATGAAGTCTCTGCCTACTACACTATTAATGATGGTTTTTCTCCTTACACGCGTCAAGCAGCTGTCATTGTTAGGTTTAGTAAAGATGGACAAGGTTTAAGGTACGATGAAAGCACAAAGATTTATGCCAATGGCATTGAACTTCCATTTATTGACCAAGGCTACATGCGCTACAGTGCATTTATTCCTTTGGATGAACAAGCTTCAACAATTACAATCACAACCGTAAAGTCTGGTGGATCGATCAGCAACGAAGTCATTGAACTGGCACAAAGGGTTTCGCTCACAGAATACAGCCATAATGATACCGCACCAGATTTACTCAACTCTACCTTGGTTATCAATTATTCACCTGCGGTGAACACCGATAGTAATATTAATGTGGGTGGAGGAGAGTGCTCTAATCATTACGATACGCCTTCTGAATCACAAGGCAGTGTTAGTTTTAATTCTAATGATTTAAATACGCAAGACTTAAACAATTATACTTCAGGAGAAAAAATTCACTTTAGAATCCGAAACCAAAAACTCATGCCACCTCCACAGGGCTTTTCAAGAGGCCATATTGAAAGCAATGGTTTTACCACCTTTGACTTGATTGTGCCGTAAGCAATATTGAATAATATAAACCAGCAATAGCTTTAGAGTACAGGTGTACCCCTATCCTTAAGACTTAGAAGTATATTTTTAGGGGCTAATTTTTGTTTTAATGGCTTGAGCAAGTTCAAGTCTATCTTGAATGGTGTGCATACTAAAGCCATCGTCATTCAACTTCATGCGTGCATATGTTATGGGGTTAACTGTTGTTAGGGTGTCGGGCTGATTTATTTTGTTAAGCATGGCATTTGATTCACATGCTTTTTGAATGCCCCAATGCGAGTTGTTTTCTGAGTAATAAGGCATGGGTCTTTGATAAATGTGATCAATCAGTGCCACAACACAGGCTTTGTTTTGATAAATACCTACATTTTTTTCTTCTGTTTTAATGCATAAAGCAACAGATTCAATGTCCACATCACTGGGGTGATACAAGTGAATCAACGTTAAGCATTGATCTTGAAAAGCTTGTAAAAACTCTACAAACAACTTTCTTTGTTCCAAGACGGCTGGATTTAAATTTTTAGGCAGCGCCGTGTAACCATGTCCAAGTGCTTTGTAAGTAGGTGGAGCAAGCTTCTTTTCATAGGCTTGAATTTTTTCTTGTTGGTATTTTTTTTGTCTGTCACAAGCTGTCGTGAGACTGAAAACTAAGATAAGCAGAAAAATATTTAAATAATTTGAATATAAATGCATTTCAATTAAGAATGTTAACCTAAAAAAAGAGACCTGCAAAAAATATACAGGCCTCAATTCATTTTATTAATAAAAGTATTAAGCTTCCAAACTTAAAAGCTCAGTCATGGCTTTTTCAATGCTATCTTCCTGAGGCACTTGCACTTGTTCAAGTGTCCAAGCCAAACCTACACCCGGTGTATTTGCACCAGCCAAAAGTTTTGGAGGAGCTTGCAAGTGATAAAAGCAGTCATTGGCTATTCTGCGGATGAGATGTTCACCAAAGTTAGTGACTTCAGTGTCTTCATTGACCACCAAAACTCTACCGGTTTTTTCTACCGATGTTTTAATGGCATCCCAGTCATAGGGGTAAATGGTGCGTAAGTCCATGACTTCAATGTCTTCGCTGCCACGATTCTCATTGATTTTTCTAGCAGCATTAACAGCCAAGGGAAGGGTTCTACCATAGCTGATTACCGTCAGTTTATCACCACTGGTATATTTTTTTGCTCTGCCAATTGGAATTTCCATGACTTCTGTTTTTGGCCACTCGGGTTTCCATTGACTACGATCACCCAAAGGTGCATCGATCATTTTAGAAAGCTCTTTCTGATCTTTGGGCGCACCAGGAATCACATCATCTGTTTGGGTACGAATCAATGCCTTAGGATACATAAATAAAACAGGATTTGGGTCTTTAATGGCTGAAATCAATAAACCATAAGCATCTAAAGGATTTGATACAATGATGACTTTCCACCCCGGCATATGGGTTGCAATTGATTCAAATGAATGTGAGTGATAGACAGAACCATGTACGCCTGAACCCGTAGGACTCATCACCACCATATCAATGTTAAACTCACCATTGGTGGTCCAACAAGTATTGCCGGCCAACTTCATCAAGTCAATGGTGTTAAAAATATAATCCACAAACTGAATTTCAGCAACAGGCTTTTGTTCAGCCAAAGCCAAGCCCATGGCCATGCCAATGATACCGCGCTCATCAAGCGGTGAGTTCCAGGCTTTTTCTAAACCTTGCGTGCAAGTAAAGACACCGCCCAAAGGAGGTCCCACATCTTCACCAAAAATATCTTGAACACCCAACTGTGTTTCTCCAACATGAAGTGCCATTCTAATGGCTTGTGCGATCGATGCCATATCTTACTCCTCCTTAAAGGTGTGCATGTATACTGAATCAGAAGAAGGTTTTTCTTCTTTTCTCACTTGATCCAAAGCGTCTTTGCATTCTTGATGGGCAGCATCGATAATGCTATCCACTTCTTTTTTGGTTAATACTTTTTCATCTAAAAGCTTGGCCTTGTAGTTTTCTATACAATCTTCTTGATCATAAACCCTATTGGCCCCAGATGAAGATGAATGACCATGTAGTCTTGATACAGATGCTTCAAGACAGAAGGGCTTACGCTCTTTACGAACATAGTCCATGGCTGCTTTAAGTCTTGTATAAGACTCTTCTGGGTCATTGCCATTGATGACGTCAGTTTTCATGTTAAACGCTTCTGCTCTTGCTACAATAGATTTGGTGCCATTGACTTCGCTGTAGGGTGTTGAAATCCCAAAGCGGTTGTTGGTGACCACAATTAACATGGGCAGCTCTTCTTCGGGACGACTTGCCCAAACCAAGCAGGTTGCAAAATCGCCTTCAGCCGTCCCAGCATCACCACCTGTTACAATGGTAATCCCTTTTTTACTATTTCTTTGGGCTTTGGCTGTACCAATGGCAAATGAATATTGGGTTTCAATGGGTGCATTCACTGGACATACATTCCATTTTTTGATGGCAGGGTGGTTCACAAAGTGACGGCCCCCAGAGTAAGGATCAGTTTTGACACTTGCCATTTGACGAATTAAGCTGATGGGTTCAGCTCCCATACCGATAATACATCCAGAGCTGCGGTAATGAAAATGGGTATAGTCATAATCAATGCCATAGCCTTTGTTGACCAAGGTGCCTAAAGGAACATTAAAGCCTTCTTCACCCGGACCACCAATCCAGAAGTAACCATCTGAGGATTTAGCCATTTTGATCAAGCGCTCTTCCATGGCACGCGTTCTGACCATATTGGTAAACAATTGTTTTTTTAATGCTTTGTCTATCATGTTAACCTACGATGCTTTTCTATTGTTTTTTTTATTAACCGTATGAATGGCATGACCCAAAGCGTTTTCAGCAGCTTCCATCAAGCATTCAGATAATGTTGGATGAGGGTGAACCGTTAAAGCGATATCTTCAATAACCGCACCCATTTCAATGGCCAAGGTTCCTTCTCCAATCAGTTCAGAAACGTGGGCACCAATCATATGTACACCCAAAAGCTTCTCACTGCCTTTTTCTGCAATTACTTTAACAAAACCATCGGTATGTCTAGAGGCTAAGGCTCTTCCAGAGGCAGCCATAGGGAATTTACCTGTAAAATAGTCAATCCCTTTTTCTTTTGCTTCTTCTTCGGTCATCCCTACGCTAGCCACTTCAGGGTCTGTAAAAATAGCGCCAGGCATGGCTCTAACGTCGTAGATTACATTTTTACCGGCAATGACTTCTGCAGCAACAACTCCTTCTTTAGAGGCTTTATGCGCTAAAAGAGGCGGGCCAGCAATATCACCAATGGCATAGATGTGATCTACATTGGTTTGCAGTTTTTCATTGACGGGTATTTTTCTGTCAAAGCTAACACCAGCAGCTTCCAGGTTAAGTGAGCTACCGTCTGGCTTTCTGCCCACAGCCAATAGAATAATATCACAGGCTACTTTTTCAGTTTTACCATTTTTTTCAATGCTGACCTGTAAGCCGTCTTTACCTTGCTCATAGCCTAAGGCTTTAGAGCTTAAATGAATATCCATTTTTTTCTTTTTGCAGGCTTTGGCAATTTCTTTGGCAATTTCTTTATCGGTGCCTGGCAAAAGCTGATCGGTCATTTCAACCACACTGACATGTGAGCCAAATTTTTGGTACAGCATGCCCATTTCAAGACCAATAACGCCACCGCCTATCACCAACATCCTTTTAGGAACTTTTGTCCAATCTAAAGCATCACGTGAGTCCACCACAGCTTTGCCATCTAAAGCAAAACCAGGTATTTCAATAGGGCTAGAGCCCGCAGCTATAATGGCTTGTTCAAAAGCTAAAGTGCTTGTGCCTTCTGAGCTTTCTAGTTTAAGTTCATTGGGAGAGGTGAAACTGGCTTTGGCCTTGATGATTTCAACCCCAACATTTTTAGCAAGGCTTGCTACACCAGAGGTTAGCTTTTTAACGACACCGCTTTTCCATTCCTGGGTTTTATTAAGATCAACCGTTACTGTACCTACATTAAGCCCAATTTCATGTGCTTGCTGCATTTCTTCATACAGTTTGCCGGCACCAATTAAAGCTTTAGACGGGATGCACCCCCAGTTTAAACAAACACCGCCAACATTTTCTTTTTCAATTAAACAAACTTTTTTGCCCAGTTGTCCTAAACGAATGGCAGCCACATAACCGCCAGGGCCACCGCCAATAACAACTACTTCTGTATTTTTATCACTCACGTCTAGTTATCCTTCCTTATAGCAACAGTCTGCTAGGGTTTTCTAAATTTCGGATTACGCTGCTCATAAAGTTAGCGCCCATCATTCCATCAACCACTCTGTGATCAATGGATACAGATAAATTAGCAATTTTTCGAATCACCATTTCACCATCACGGACAACCACTCGGTCTGCAATTTTGTAAAAGCCCAAAATCCCCACTTGTGGATAATTGATGACTGGTGTGGCCAATAAGCCACCATCGTTACCCATGCTGGTTAAGGTGAATGTACCGCCCTGTAGTTCTTCTGGAGAAAGCTTATTGTTTCTAGCTTTGTCTGCAAGCTCAACAATTTCAGCAGCAATTTGTAACAAACCTTTTTGATCAGCATTTTTGATTACCGGCACAATCAAGTCGTCATCTTTGGTCGCAACAGCAACACCAATATTGTAATAATGTTTGATGACAATTTCCTGAGTTTCTTCATCCAAACTAGAATTAAGTTTGGGGTACTCCTTTAAGGCACCACAAATAGCTTTAATGATAAATGGTAAGTAGGTCAGTTTCACACCTTTATCAGCTGCTTCTTGTTTAAGCATGCCACGAACTTTAACCAATTCATCGGCTTCAAGCTCATTAACATGGGTGAAGTGAGCCGCCGTATTTTTTGAAAGCTGCATGTTTTTGGCAATGGCTTTACGAATACCTCTGAGTTTAATTCTTTCTTCCATTGGGCCATCATGCGTTTGAGGAACAAAGCTTGGTGCTGTTTGAGTGGCTGCAGCCGTTGCGGTGTTACCGCCATTGGCAACAAATTGCTCAACATCAGATTTTAAAACTCGGCCATGCTCACCAGTACCAGGAATAGAGGCTAGAGCAATACCTTGTTCTCGAGCCATTTTTCTTGTAGCGGGTGAGGCCAAAACCAAACCGTCTTTTTCACTGTTTGCGGGCATAGAAATAACATTGGAACCATTATCTTTTTTAAGATCTTTTGCGGCTTGCTCAGCTTCTTGTCTGATGGTATCGCCTCCATCAGCTTTATCTTTTAAGTGACCCTCAGCTGGTCTGGAATCAGAGTCGCTACTAGAACCTGCAGAAGCACCATCAGTAGCAATCTCAGCCAATAACGAACCCACATCAATGCTTTCACCTTCAGGAGCAGCATGTTTAACCACTGTGCCCGAAACAGGGGCAGCAATTTCAACAGTGGCTTTATCGGTCATAATTTCAACCAAAGGTTGATCTTCTTTGACTGCGTCGCCTTCGGCTACTAGCCATTGAACAATTTCACCTTCATTCACACCTTCGCCAATGTCAGGTAAGTTAAACATATGATTTGCCATGAGATTTCTCCTTCTCGTTAGTATTAAATCTGTTGGATAACCGGCAAAGATGTATATTGCTCAGCTTTAATGTCAACAGGATTTGGGTTTTTGTTTAAGTTTTTATGTTGTTTAATATGCGATTCTATAAAAAATTCAGCCGCTTTATACGAGCTTCTTACCAGCGGACCTGAGGCGACATAAGTAAAACCATAAGTCATGGCCAATTCTTGGAGTTCTTTGAACTCATCTGGGTGGACAAAACGTTCAACAGGCAAGTGTTTTTTACTGGGTTGTAAGTATTGCCCTAAGGTTAAAAAATCAACCTTATGTTTTCTTAAATCTTCAAAAGATTGTTTTAACTCATCCAGTGTTTCACCCAAGCCCAGCATGATAGAGCTCTTGGTATAAATATCATTTGAAAAAGTTTTAGCTGCACTTAAGACCTCTAAAGACTGTTGGTACCCAGCTTTACGGTCACGGACAGTGGGGGTTAGGCGTTTTACAGTTTCAATATTATGGGCAAAGACTTCTGGTTTAGCATTGACAACCGTTTTAACCCCAGCGTGATCACCGCGGAAATCTCCCACCAAACATTCAATCATGGTCTGGGGACAGTTTTTTTTGGCATAGCGAATAGTTTTGGCGATATGCGCAGCTCCGCCATCTTGTAAATCATCACGATCAACTGTAGTAAGCACGATATAGTTGAGATTCATGGTTTTTATGGTTTCAGCCGTGTTAAATGGCTCCATTTCATCTAAAACCCCTTTTGGGTTGCCGCTGTTCACCGCACAAAATCGACAGCCTCGGGTACAGGTATCTCCCAAAAGCATAATAGTGGCTGTACCACCGTTCCAGCATTCGTTGATGTTAGGACAGAGAGCCTCTTGACAGACCGTAGCCAACTTCTTTTCACGCAACATTTTTGCAATGTCTTGATAAGATTTGCCACTGGGCGCCTTAATTTTTAACCATTCCGGCTTTCTTTGAAACCGTGATGTTGTCGCCATAATATGTAGACCTATACACGCATGAGGAATTTTAGCAAGTCTATTGATCTTTAGAGCTTATGCTACAAGTAGTATCAATTCCACCGCGGGTTTGGTAAACAACAGTTAAGGTCAATTCCTGGGCTTGAAGAGTTTGACTGATGTCCTCATACAGTTTGGCCGTGACATGTTCTTGGTAAATGCCTACATCTCGGTAGCTTAACAAATAATACTTAAGAGACTTGAGCTCTACACATTTCTCACCCGGCATATAGTCAATGGTCACAATACCTATGTCCGGTAAGCCAGAAAAAGGGCATACCGCTGTGAATTCATTGGTACTGTATTGCACGTGCTGTTTTGGGCCAGCATAGGGAAATGTTTCTAAAATACTTGGATCAACGGTGTCTGGGGATTTAAACTGTAAAACTTTACCTTCTGCTGTTGCCATGGGTTTACTCCTTATGAATTCTTGTTCATTTGTTTAAATTTTTCAAAACCATTTTTTCTTAAGTGGCAGGCATCGCAATTACTGCAGCCATAACCCCAAGCATGAAATATATTGCGGTCACCTCTGTAACAAGTATGCGATAATTCAATGACATCATTGAGGCCACCTAAGTTGCTTGCCAGTTGGAAGGTCTCAGCTTTATCGAGTTGCATTAAAGGGGTGTGGATTTTGATGTTTTGGCCTAAAGCAAGGCTTAGGGTTTGTTGCTGGGATTGGATAAAGTCCTCTCTACAGTCTGGGTAGCCAGAGTAGTCGACTTCACAGGCACCTATAACCAAATTATTGATAGCTTTAGGAGCGGCGTAACATAATGCTGAGGTCAAGAAGAGGGCGTTTCTTCCAGGAACAAAGGTTGTGGGCAATGCGTTGTCTCCCTTTTCACCAGTGGGCTCCATGCTTTCATCAGTTAAAGCGTTGTGACTCAAGCTGGATAAAAATGAAAGATCCACCATTTTTAAAGGAACCTCGTGCTTCTGACAAATCATTTGGGCACATTCCAGTTCAATACTGTGCTTTTGTCCGTAGTGAAAACAAATGGCCTCAACGTGACTAAATTTTTGTTTTGCCCATAACAGGCAGGTGGTAGAATCTTGGCCACCAGAAAAGAGAACCAAGGCTGAATCAGAAGCCATTAGAAATCACCTGGATATTGAATATTCAAGCCCAAAGTGGGGCGCCATATGCGAATGGCTTTAAGATGTTCATATGTAGTGGATAAGTCTTCATACAATACTTTTGCCAGGTTTTCACTGCTGGGATGTTGCAAACCAGGTAAATCATTGAGAACCTTATGATCGTATTTTGTTAAATACTCGCTTAAATTGCGTTTAAGATGATCATAATCCAAAAGCATCCCAGTTTCTGGGTCAATGGGTCCTTGAAAAATAGCCAAACCTAAATAGGAGTGACCGTGCATTTGGCCATTAAAATGGTCTTTAGGCACATTGGTCATGTAGTGCGCTACTTCCAAGTTAAATTCAAGTTCTAAACGAACATCATAATGACTCATGTTAAACTCCTTTTTCCTCAGGGTCCCAAATGTATTTGTGCATTTGTAATTGCATGCGATACGGTTTTTTTGACTCTAAAACCCACTTGGCCAACTGCAAGTTATCCAGATGTTTAAAGTTAGGCGAGGCCAAAACTGTAAATTTATCCCACAGTTCAAACTCATCAGAAACTTTGGTGCAAAAGTCAAAATCGTCTTTATTTTTAACAACATATTTAACTTCATCAATGTTATGCTTTAAAAGTTTAAAGTTGTCATAGATGTTTTTCTCCATCTCATTGGAACTGGGTGTTTTGATGTCCATGATGATTTTGACTTTTTGCGGGACTTTTTCAACAGAGAAAGCGCCACTGGTTTCAAGCATGACTTCATAACCATCATCAATTAGGGTCTGCATAAGATCAACAGCATTATCTTGAGCCAAGGGTTCACCGCCCGTGACTTCAACCAAGTTACAACCGTAATCTTGAACCTGTTTTAAAATATCCTCAATGCTCATATCTGAACCTTTGTGAAAGGCATATCCGGTATCACAGTATGAACAGCGCAGGGGACATCCGGTTAAACGAATAAATGTGCACGGTCTACCAGCGTATGAAGACTCTCCTTGAATGCTATAAAAAATTTCATTGATCCGTAAATTCACAGTCCCAGCTCATAACGCATTTAAGCTGCTTTAGGCAAGTTTTTGTTAACGCACAAAAGATAACAGAAATAAAAGGTTAATTTATCCATGCTCTAAGCGTTTGAATACCAAAAGCTGGTTGTTTGCAGGCATAATATGATCCTCAACCAGAATAAAGCCAGACTTTTCAAAAGCTGTATGAACATCTTCAAAGTTACGTATACCGCGTTGTGGATCAGTTTCTTTTAAACTTTGATCAAAATGTTCGTTGCTATCAGAGGTATATTGTCCCTTATATTTAAACGGACCATAAATAAAGACCAGTGCATCTTTCCTTAAAGAGTGCCCTAAAAGTTTGATCAGTGTTTTTACTTGTTTCCAAGACATGATGTGAAAGGTGTTGGCGGAATAGACCGCTTGATAAAAGGTTTTTTTGGGAAATTTATCCACACCCACCTTAAAAGCGATGGGGGCTTTGATATTTTTAGCCTTGGACTCCTTTAACCAGCTTTTTATACCCATATGATTTCCAGAAACATCTGAGGTGTGCCAGGTGATATGCTCTAATTGTGGAGCCATATAAACGGCATGTTGACCTGTCCCTGTTCCCACTTCTAAAAGATGGCCTTCTATTTTTTTTAAATAAGGCTTAAGGGTATCAAAAATAATGGCTTTATTGCGTTCACAGGCTTCTGAAAAAGGTTTATGCATGTGCTCACTGTAGGTCTTCTATGCATTCATGACAATAAATTTTATATGCGTCACAATTTAAGTTATAGAAAGATCATGACAAATAGCAATCTTATTTTTGAGTACCCAAGCACCATACAAGAAGCACACTTGGATAGTTTTGGTCATTTAAACAATGCAGTTTATTTGCAGTTATTTGAGTTTGCCCGTTGGGAGTTTATCAGCCAGAGAGGCTTTGGACTTGAAAAAATAAAAGAAACCAAAACCGGTCCCGTTATCCTAGCCATTAACATAAAGTATCATAAAGAGCTCAAAGCCAGAGATAAAGTAATGATCAAATCACAAATGCAAAGTTTCAAACCTAAAATAGGTGAATTGAGACAATGGATAGAAAACGAAAAGGGTGAAGTGTGTTGCGATGCCGTTTTAACCATGGGCTTTTGGGATACGCAAAAACGCAAGCTAATCCATGCAACAGATGAGTGGAAAGAAGCCATTGGTATACAATAAGCCGTACCCAAAGGTAGCCGGTACCTTTGGCTAGTTTTATGCTTGTGCATGTGTATTAATATTTGTTAGTATTTAGAGTCTTGTGGATAAAAATAAAAAAATAAGTGATATTGATTTAGAACTGCTTAAAGAAAATTTATCATTAAGTGTTGAAGAGCGTCTTAAAAAACATGCAGATGCACTATATTTGCTGGAAACCCTAGAAAGCTATAAACATACCCTAAGTGATGAAAAGTGATTTACTAAATTTACTTAAAATCTTAGCTCAAAGTGATCTTGAATTCGTTTTGGTAGGTGGCTTTGCGGGAGTTATTCATGGCTCGTCTGAAGTTACACGTGATATTGATATTTGTATGAACATGGATGAAATATCGATTCAAGAACTGAGGAGTATCTTATCTGAATATGATCCGAGACATCGTATGCATCCAAAAAAATTGAGCTTTTTAAAATACCCAGAGGATCTCGATTCCTTAAAAAATATTTATTTAACAACGCAACTTGGCGTACTGGATGTGCTTGGTGAAATCAAAGGTTTGGGATTGTTGAGTGATATTCAACCTTTCGCACAATACGTTAATATTAGTCAAAAAGACAAGGTAAGGGTTTTGTCCAAAAAACAACTCATTAAGGCTAAAAAAGTCATGGGTAGACCCAAAGACTTGCGAGTTGCTGAAGAGCTAGAAAGTATTAGCTAAGCACAAAGTGTTTATTGTGTTTCTGTATTTTTTCTGCCAAACAAACGACCCAAAAGATTATTCCAATCTTCCAAAATTCTATAGGCGCAGGGAACCCAAATCAAAGTGAGTAGGGTACCGCTGGTTAAGCCCCAAGCCATGGCTAAAGTCATGGGAATTAACATCATGTCACTACCACCAATACCATAAGCTGTAGGAAACAAACCGCTGATGGTGGTCAGTGAGGTTACCAACACAGCTTTTAGACGCATGCCAGAGGCTTGGACCAATATCTCATCCAAGCTTAACTTGCCTTCTTCTCTTAAGTCATCAATATAACTGATCAATACAATGCCTGAGTTAACAATAATCCCAGACAGACCAATCACTCCAATCATGGCTAGGAAGCTCACCGGTCTATCATGAAAGTAAAAAGCAATAGCAAAACCAAGTAAACCTAAGGGAATAGTAGACATGATAATAACAGGGCGTAAGTATGAAGAGAATAAAAACACCAAAATACCAAAGATCCCAATCAGAGCCAAGATCATGGCATTACCTAAGCTTTCCATAGACTCGTTGGTGTTTTCCTGTTCACCACCAAAGACAAGCGTTACTTCAGGGTTATCTTTTTTAAGTTCATTGTAAATCTCTAAAACTTTTTGATTGGCAACAATACTGGTGATTTGATCTTCATCAATATCTGCAACAACATTACGTGAGCGTTGAAAATCAAAACGCTTGACCACAGGGCTACCTGGCTCAATCTTAAAGCTACCTAGTTCTGTTAGGGCAATAAGGTTACCATTGCTGTCCATAACCTTAATATTGTGTAGGTCTTTGGTTTGGGTAGTAAAGTTTTCATTAAACTTAAGTTGCAGGTCAAACTGTTTGTTGTCTAATGTAATTTCCGTGACCAATGTCCCTTCTAAAGCAGTTTTAATAGCATCTCCAACAGTTTGTAAACTTAGACCTAAGCGCGCTACTTTTTCATGATCGAGCATGATTTTAACTTCATCATCACCCAAAATATCATCTGTTTGTGGGTTTAAAATTCCAGGGATCTCATTAAGGCGATTAATCATTGTTTTGGTAACAAAGTTCAATTGCTGGGCATCATTAGATCTAAAGGTTGCCTCAACTGGGTTCCCTACAGGTGGTCCATTGACTTGAACTTCAAAACTTAGCTCTTTGAGCTGATCATGTTCAATGGTGCGTAAACGCTTTAAGGCATCAGTATATTTAAGGTTAAAAGAAGCGTCACGGGTAACATAAATTAAAATCATGCCCACATTATCCCCTTCACGGGCTTTAGGGTCACCTGGGTCTGTTTGTGAAACACCAGAGCGAGCAACAATATTTTCAAGGTCTTGACCCATAACAGCTTTAATTTTTGAACTCACCTCTTGAGTAAACCTATTCATTTTTTCAAGAGGCGTGCCGGTGGGAGCTTCTAAACGGGCAATATAAATCTCAGTCTGCTCAGCGGGAAAGAGAATAAATTTATTCACCTTAACCAACATAAATAGAGATCCACCCACCAATAGACCAAAAACAACCAACATGACATAACGCAAGCGAATCAAGCTTGCCATCATACGCTCAAACTGATCAGATATACGCATGAACCAGTCTTTATTGGATTTGTTTTCTGTAGCTGAAGAAGACTTCTTTTGACGGGTTGAAAAAATTAAGCGTGAGGGTAATAAAAAGAAACTTTCAATTAAACTTAAAATCAAAGAAATAGTTACAACAATGGGAATAAACTTAATGAACTCACCCATAATGCCTTTGGTCACCAACATAGGCAGGAAAGCGGCAATGGTCGTCAAGGCAGTACAGGTTATAGGCAACCAAAATTGATTGGCCGCTGTCCATGCCGCTTCATGCTTATCCATGCCATCTTGAATCAGACGGCTAAAGTATTCACTGATGACTACACTGTTATCAACCAGCATCCCTAAAGCAATCACTAAAGCGAGAATGGTAATAGCATCTAAGTTCATGCCTAAACTTGCCATCACACCAAACGTACCCATGATCGCTAAAGGCAAAGAGAAAGAAGCAAAGACACCCACAATACCAGGCAAGAATATCAATAGGAAAACAATAACCAAAATCAAACCCGTTAAAGCATTGGATTGTAAAATTTGCATTCGGTTTTTTACTTTTTCAGATTCGTTGTTGTAGATTTTTAAGCTTAGGCCTTGGGGAACTTCTGTTGTTTCAAGGACCTCTTCAATTGCGGAGACCAAGGCTATCGTGTCCTGACCTCCTTTTTTAGTGACCACCATGAGTGTAGCAGCTTTACCGTTGACGGAGGCAAGAACATCATGCTCAGCTGAGCCATCAACAACTTGAGCAATGTCACTGAGTAAAATTTTCTTGCCAGAAAAATTGGCACGGATAACAATGTTTTTCAATTCATTGATATTTTTAACCTTACCGTCCAAAGTGACGAGGTATTGCTGGCTATCGGACTTAATGTTACCAGCAGGAATGTTTTGATTACGCTTTTTCAGCGCCGCCAAAACCTCAGTGATACTGACATAGTTTCTTTGCAGCTTTTGAGCATCCAGTTTTACGGTGAACTCTCTTTTAGAAAAACCAACCAAACGTACATTACGCACCATTTTGTTGTCTTCAAGTTTGTCTTTTAAAAAATCAGCAAAAAGGTCTCGCTTTCTATTTTGATTGTCTCCCAAAACAGCCAATTCTATGGCAGGAAATTCCTCAGAGTTGAGCTCTTCAAATTTAGGTTGTTCTCTTAAATCAGCGGGTAGGTTGGATACTCTTTGCACAGCTTTTTGCAAGTCATCCATGACCGTATCAACATCATAATGATCCATATCAACACGGACAACAATTTTACTTTGTCCGGCTTGACTCGTAGACTTGGTATCTTTTAAGCCTTTAACCGTTCTAATTTCATCTTCAATAGGCTTGGTAATCAATTCTTCAATGGTATCTGGATTGGCGCCAGGGTACATGGTTGTAATGGTTGCCGTTGCAAAATTAACTGTTGGATAAGATTCAGAGTTCATTTGCGATAAGCCCATCAAACCATAAATCAAGGTAAAGGCCATTAAGATATAAGTGAACTTATAATTTTTGATAAAGAACTGAATGATGTTTTTCATAAGGATACCTGATTAAATGCACATTGGCTTTTACTAAAAATATTTAGATAATCTAACATGGTTTGTATGATTAAATTTTGGCTATCAATCAACTGTAATTCTGTTTGTAAAAGTCTATCTTGATCAGAGATATAGTCACTAATGGATAAACGGCCTTGATTAAATTTTCTTAAAATCTCTTTGCTGCGTTGTTTTAAGCTGTTTAAATTATCCTTTTGTTGTTCAATAGATTGCAAAAGTAAATAAGAGCTTTTTTGAATCAACTGATATTGGGTTAAAAAGTTTTGCCTTAAGCTTTTTATCTCACTGTTTAGCATCATCTGATTTAATTTTAGTTTATCAGACTCGGTTTTTGTGTTGCCTAAAGGAATATTGATACTTAGACTTGCTCTAAGTCCCCGTCTATTTTCTAAAAAAGACTCTTCAAAAGCATCCAATGCTGACGGATCAACAGCGCGGGTGTAGATACTCGTATTTAAATTAATATCAACATCATCATAGGTTTTATGAATTTTAGCCTGATTGCTGTAGTATTTTTTGATGACTGCAATTAAGTCAGAGTACAAAGTTTGGTTTTCAGGTACGGATGAAGATGCCTGAACAGCATTAACGCATTCTAAAACATCTTTACGAGCTTTTTCTAAATCAAGATCTTTAACTTGGATATCTGTGTATTGCGAAAATTCAGGAATAGCCTTTTTAAATTGATTAACGATGGTTTGCTTATTGTAATTGTAAACAATAACGGCGTTGTTGCGAGAAGCCAATTGTGAACGATAAAAAGAAACTTCTGCTAGATCAGAAGCTGATTGACGGTATCGTCTTTGAGCATTGTTAAGCTGTTTTTTTGCTAAGTCGGCCATGGATTGAGAAATTTGGATTTGCTGATTCACTGCAACAAGGTTCCAAAACATGGATCTGAGTATGTAGAGTTGCTGCGATTGATTGATTTTATTTTCAAGTTTTGAGCGTGTTTGTTGCAATTGAAAACTGTTTAAATTGGCTTTATCCAGTTTTCCCAAAAAGTTTTTCCATAAGTTCATGTTAACTTCAAGGCTGGATGTAGCAATAGAAGGCCTTTCTTCATCTGCACCCAGATTAAAACGTCTGTTATCAAATCCGATGGATGCTTGTACATCAAAACCATAGGGTATTTTTTTTCTTACCCCAAACTCAACAATATTCTGTGGAGATATGATCGGTTGAAACGCAATAAATGCTTCTTCATTGGTATTGATATAGGTAGCATTGGCAAAGGCAGAAGCGCTGTATTGATCTTTAAATTCTTTTTGATTAACATTTGCTTGCTCTTGAGCAATAAGGCTATTTAAATTATTAAGATTTTTTTCACCAACATAGCGAGTTAAGTCTTTTTCAGAAAGCTGCAAAGCATCCTGAGCTTGGACTAAAAAACTTGATAAAAGTATCAAGCTGAACCAAGGTTTAAGGTATTTCATGTCGCCAGCCATAACATGATCGATAGTAGCGATCAATAATATTTAAGAGATTTGATCGGTATTTTTCATCAGCAGTAGCTCTGTAAGCGCCAAAAGCTTACTTTGTACCAGTTTAGGGTCATACTGTACTGTAGACTTCATCAGTTGGGTTGCTCTATCAATTTCTCCAAGGGCTAGACAAACTTTGGCCAAACTATACTCTGTTCTTAAGTTGTGAGGATCAATGCTAAGAGATTTTTCTAATACGGCTTGTGCTTGAGGTAAGTGCTTTTGTTGAAAAAGGTATTCACCTTTGAGAAGTAAGACAATTGGGTGCCCAGGATACTTTTTTTCCAAATCATGCAGCACATTAGAGTTTTCTTGAAGTTGATTGCATTCAATTAATAGCCATATTTTATACAGTTCAACGTCACCGTCCATGCTATATTTTTCAGGAGCTTCCTCTATATGCTTTAGAGCATGTTTATAGTCGCCACGTTGAATATATTGATTAAGAACTTTATGAAATTTTCTTTTTTGTAAAAATTTAAACATTTATTTTAAAACCTGATATTCTGTGACTATGCCAGAAAATCAAGAAAAAGAAAATCAAACAGACTTAAGCTTTGCAAAATCTTTGTATATGGGGAGGCTATTAGAAGATATGGTTTTTCCATATCCTGAAGCCAAAGAACAAGAAAACGTTGACATGATTTGTGATGCCGTTGAACGATTTGCCAAAGATCACATTGATTCTGCAAAAATTGAAGCAGAAGGAACATTGAAACCAGAGTTTTTAAGCCAGTTGGCTGAGCTGGGTTTGTTTGGTCTCATCATTCCTGAACAATATGGCGGCTTAGGCTTAAGCCAAATGGCTTATGCCAAAGTATTTGAGTGCATCGGTGGTATTGATGCTTCCATAGCTGTTACACTTGGAGCACATGCTTCTATTGGTCTAAAGGGTTTACTGTTAGCGGGTAATGAAGAACAAAAACAACGCTTTTTACCCAAGCTTGCCAGTGGAGAAATGATTGCAGCGTTTGCTTTAACTGAGCCTGGTGCAGGTTCAGATGCGTACAGCTTAAAAACCAAAGCAGAAGAACAAGAAGATGGTTCATATAAAATTACGGGTAATAAAATTTGGATTACCAACGGTGCTTTTGCCAGTTTTTTTACAGTGTTTGCCAAAACCAAATCTAAAGAGACGGGCAAAGAAAAAGTAAGCGCCTTTATTGTAACCAAAGACATGCCAGGCTTTAGTCACGGACCAGAAGAAAAAAAATTAGGTATTAAAGCCTCTTCAACAGTTGAGTTGCATTTTGATCAAGTACACGTCCCAAAAGAAAATATTCTGGGTGAACTAGGGCAGGGATTTAAATTAGCCATGCAAATTTTAAACTCTGGTCGCTTGGGTTTAGCTGCTGGCTGCATTGGCGGGTCAAAAAAACTTTTACAGTTGGCTGCAACGCAAGCCAATACGCGTAAACAGTTTGGTCGTACCATTGGCTCATTTGGTATTGTTAAAGAAAAACTGGGCTTGATGCAGAGTGAAATTTATGCGCTTGAGTCAGCTACATATTTAACCTGTAACTTAGTAGATCAAGGTATTGAAGATTACTCTCTTGAATCAGCTGCATGCAAGATAGCGGGTTCAGAAAAGCTTTGGCACATTGCCAATGAAGCCACACAAATAGCGGGTGGATCAAGTTATATGCAGGAATATCCCTATGAGCGCATGTTAAGAGACTCCAGAATTAACATGATTTTTGAAGGGACCAATGAAATTTTGCGTTGTTTTATTGCTTTATCCGGAATAAAAGAAACGGGAGAAAAGCTTAAACTATTACAAAAATCCATCCTTAATAAATCAATCAAGTCTTTTGGTTTATTGTATGATTATGTGAGCAATAAGTTATCTCGTAATTTATATGGCGACAGTATTGCTCAAGCAGATCCACAATTGAAAAAGGAAACTGCGCATATTGAAGGTCATGTCGTGGCTTTAGCCAATACGGTTGAAAAAATTCTACAGCGACATGGTAACAAAATCATTGAAATGCAATTGGTGCAAAAGCGTTTGGCCGATATCACAATAGACTTATACCTGATGGTGGCCTGTGTTTCACGCTGCTCAAAGCAA